>CAMBBZ010000001.1 GCA_945863965.1 Chitinophaga pinensis
TATATTTATTACGGGTAGCCATTTGAATGGCATTCAATGTTTCGGTTAACGTGCCAATTTGATTGACCTTGATAAGAATGCTATTGGCCACGCCTTGATCAATTCCTTGTTGCAAACGATTCACATTGGTTACAAATAAATCATCGCCCACTAACTGCATTTTATGACCCAACTCCTGGGTTAAACGAGCCCAACCGCTCCAATCATCTTCGGCTAAACCGTCTTCAATACTTACAATCGGATATTTCTTGGCCCATTCTGCCCAATACGCCACCATTTCCTCGCTGCTCATTACCTTACCACTTGACTTCTTAAAGGTATACAAACCTGTTTTGGAATCGTAGAATTCACTACTTGCGGCATCCATGGCAATATAAACGTCTTCACCGGGGCGATAACCTGCTTTTTCAATGGCGCGCAATACGATTTCTATGGCTTCTTCGTTGCTTTGAATATTTGGAGCAAAACCACCTTCATCACCCACATTGGTTGAATAACCGGCTTCCTTCAATACCTTTTTCAGGGTATGAAATATCTCCACGCCTATGCGAAGTCCGTCTGAAAACGTATCCGCTTTCAAAGGCATTACCATGAATTCTTGAAAGTCAATTTTATTATCGGCGTGCGCTCCCCCATTCAAAATATTCATCATGGGCACAGGCAACACGTTGGCATTGGTTCCCCCGATATATCGGTAAAGAGGCATTCCCAACTCATCGGCTGCGGCTTTCGCCACCGCTAGAGATACCGCCAACATGGCATTGGCACCTAAATTTGATTTATTCGGAGTACCATCTAAATCGATCAATACGCGATCGATTTCATTTTGGGCCGCAATTTCAACGCCTTCTAATGATTCGGAAATGATATTATTGATATTCTCAACCGCTTGTAACACACCCTTCCCTAAATACACACTTTCGTCGTCGTCGCGCAATTCAACGGCTTCGTGTATACCTGTGCTCGCTCCCGACGGCACCGCGGCTCTACCAAATCCACCGTCTTCGGTGAATACTTCGGCTTCAACTGTTGGATTGCCTCGTGAATCGAGGATTTGACGGGCTTGAATGTGGGTTATTTGACTCATATTGGGCTATTTTTTTCTTTGGGAAGGCTTCATCAAGGGCGGTGGTCGGCAATAATCCCCAACTCCGGAACGCCTTTAAAAGCCTAGAGATTTCTATTTATTTTGATTCATCAATTCAATAAAATCATCGAATAAATATAAAGAATCGTGAGGACCTGGGGATGCCTCGGGATGGTGCTGAACTGAAAATGCGGGTTTATCTAAACGGGCAATTCCCTCAACCGTATCGTCGTTCAAATTTATATGGGTTAACACAACCGTATCGCGCAAGGCTTCATCGTAAGCAACGGCAAAACCGTGGTTTTGGCTGGTAATTTCCGAACGGCCGGTACGCAGATTTTTAACGGGATGGTTACAACCTCTGTGACCGTGGTGCATTTTATAGGTTTCCAATCCACTGGCTAGACTCAACAATTGATGCCCCAAGCAAATTCCAAAGGTAGGAATTCCAGCATCTACAATGGTTTTAACCGTCTCAATAGCTTGAACCATCGATGCCGGATCGCCAGGACCGTTAGAGATCATAAATCCATCGGGATTCCATTTGAGAATTTCTTCGGCGGTGCTGTTATGTGGAAAGACACCCAAAAAACAGCCGCGCTTTTTAAGTTCACGGGAAATATTTTCTTTGTTGCCAAAATCGATTAAGGCCACCCTATTTGTTGACTCTTCCGATCCAGCTTCGTAAAAATACGGCGTTGAAACCTCAGGGGCTAAATTCAATCCCGACATGTCAGGGACCTCGAGTAGCGTCTTTTTGAGTACGTCTACATCTAATATTTCAGAGGAAATAATGGCATTTTGCGCTCCGCTTTCGCGAAGGTGGGCCACTAATTTACGGGTATCAATGTCTGAAATTCCAACAACTTGAAAATCGATAAAATACTGGTCTAAACTTCCGCTTCCCAATTTACGGGAATAAGAAGGAGAGAACTTTTTACAGACTAGACCCGATATTTTAATGGAGTCGCTTTCTACTTCTTCGGGGTGCACGCCATAATTTCCGATGTGATCGGAAGTCATTACAACGATTTGCCCAAAGTAGGAAGGGTCTGTAAAGATTTCTTGGTAACCGGTCATACCTGTATTAAAACAAATTTCGCCGGTGGTTGTGCCAATTTTTCCGATGGCATTTCCTTCGAAGACAGAACCGTCTTGAAGTACGAGGAGGGCTTTAGATAGTTGTGGATTCACTCTAAGGGTGCAAATTTGGGCATTTGTGAGGATTTAACCAAATATGTATATCGGATGTTACCCACACATCGACAAAATTCCCATAGAATTATTTGCGATTATCGCAACTATTTCGATTTAAGCTATTGCCGAAGCGGGTGGTTTTATTTCCCCCCGAAAAGGAGATTGTTATTTGCAGTTATCGGGGGTAAAATGAATGTTTTGCGCCTAGGCACAGTTTATTATCGCAGTTTCCAATTTGTTTATTAGATCGAATGCGTCACTTGAGACAGAATTGATTTCCAAAAATGCTTTTCCACTTTTTATTATTAGTGAATCAATTTTATTGTCTAAAAGCAGATTCGCTAATTGAATACAACCTTGATTGTTTGTTTTATGATTTGTTGAAATATAAAAAGGAGTTGGAATGTGTTGTTTCAATTCCTTCGATGAAATTAGGCGCTTTAATTTATTTTTTCCAAATGATATTTCAATTAATGGGTCAACTCCATTAATTTTAAGTTCAAGCCCAGCGAAATCAGCAGCATCAATAGGAATGACAACACCATTTCTAGTTGTTTGGTTTTTTATGAATTTCAAATTGTAGGATAACGTGTTTCTAACAAAATTTGATTCGATTTCATAACCATAACTGTTGCAAAAACCAGAATATTCATATTTGAAAGAATTGAATTGATTTTCAATCGCTTCGCAGAATATTCTATTTGCTTCAAAGAAGGATGAACTGCTTGTTTCGTAATTTATCATAACTTATAAATTGCTGATAACTCCGCTATTTACAAAAGTAGTAATTTTACTTCCCCCGAAAAAGAGATTGGGAGTTGCTTATCAATCTTGCACTTGTGGTTTCCAAAGCGAATACCACATACTTAAAGCGAGCAAGCCGATAATTACGAGCAAATTGTGCACGTGATTAAACCCCATTGCATGAAACTGGTGTTCCAACAACATTTTGGTCCCAATAAATACGAGTATGGCCGCCAAGCCGTATTTGAGAGCCCAGAATTTATCGATGCCATGACCTATCAAAAAGTACAAACTTCTAAGTCCAAGTATGGCAAAAATGTTCGAAAAGAAAACCAAATACGGATCCCGTGTAATTCCAAAAACCGCAGGAACGCTATCAATGGCAAATACCACATCGGTGAACTCAATAATCAATAACACCACAAACAGGACGGTGACATGCAATACGCCGTTTTCCCGAACAAAGAAATGGCCTCTGTCGTTGGATATCTCGGAAACTGGAAAAATTTTCTTTACCGTACGCATGACAAAATGATTGGATGGATCGTGTTCTTCTTGGTCCTTTTCAAAACCCAATTTCAAACCCGAAAAAACCAAGAAGGCTCCAAAAACGTACAATACCCAATCAAACCGTTGGATGGCAGCGCTTCCCAAAAAGATAAAGACAAACCGAAGTACCATAGCCCCGAGTATACCCCAAACTAGGATTTCACGTTCGTGTTGTTCCTTAACTTTAAACGACTTAAAAACTAATAACATTACAAAAAGATTGTCTATGCTTAACGCGTATTCTAAAAGAAATCCCGACAGGTATAACCACATAGAGGTATATTGAAAGGACTTCATAGATTGTTCAAAATCAGGCCCTAATTTAAAAGGCTTACCATATTTCTGGTGATATTGAACAAGCTCTTCCATGGTATGTATTTCGTGCAGCAACGGAATCAAGGCATACATCGCGACTACTGATGCGAGACCAAGTAGAAACCAAAGCATACTACGGAACGCACTTTGTTTCAGGGTTAGCTTAAGGTGTTGCTGTTTTGAAAACAGACCTAAATCAAGCACTAAAGAGGCAAGGATAATCACAATAAGCGCTAGGATTACTAATGTTGATTCCATAAAGTGCTGCAAAAATCGGCGCTTTAATTCGCAAAACCGCTATTTTGAAGTTAGTTTTGTTTCATGAAGGCATCGGTTTATCGAATAATAGGAAGAGTGGGTATTGCGGCCACCGCATTAGTCTTAGTTTTAGTTGGATCCTCGTATACCCCGGAAGAGGGCATGTTTCCCTTAAACTACTTGAACATAACCCAATTGAAAAATGCGGGTATGCAACTAGATGCCGAAGATATTTTTAATCCTGGACAGGTTTCTCTTACCGATGCACTCGTAAATGTTGGGGGATGTACGGGATCTTTTATTTCTGAGGAAGGCTTAATTATCACCAATCACCATTGTGTTTACGGCAATGTAGCCCGACTGAGCTCCACCGACAATAATTACCTTGAAAATGGATTTGTGGCTCGAGAAAAGTCGCAAGAGCTTCCAATTTCTATGCCTTGCAAAATCACGCAGAGCTACGAAGACGTAAGCGAGCGTATCTTAGAAGGCACTAGTGAAACGAATACGCCATCGGAAAGGGTCATGCGTATAGGTCAAAACATACAACGCCTTACGAATGAAGAGAAACTCAAATATCCCGATTTAAGCATCGAAATTTCTGAAATGTTTATTGGGAAAAGCTATACGCTATTCCGTTATATCTATCTTAAAGATGTGCGCTTGGTTATGGCTCCTCCTGTAACGGTTGGGCAATTTGGTGGAGATACCGACAATTGGGAATGGCCCCGACATAATGGTGATTTTTCTTTGGTTAGAGCGTATGTAGGGAAAGACGGAAAATCAGCTGCTTATTCAAAAGACAATATTCCTTACACCCCAAAGAAGATTCTAAAAATCAATCCCAAAGGAACTCAAGAAAATGATTTTGTTTTTATTATGGGATATCCAGGACGTACCTTCCGCCATGAAAGTGGATCGTATTTGAAATTCCAGCAGGAAGTACAGCTGCCACAAATTCAATCTTTTTATAAAACCTATATCGATTGGATGAAAGAGTTAAGTGAAGGCAACACGGCCAAAAGACTCAAGTTTGCGGGCACTATTCAGGGAATGGAAAACACGGAAAAGAATTTTCGTGGAAAAATTCAAGGGTTAAGAAGAACCGATGTGGTAAAGGCCCGTCAGCTGCAAGATGAGGCCATTAAAACGGTATATAAGAAAGGTACGACTCAGGGAGCACAAGCGTCAAAGATTGTTAATCGGATACAAGAAATATGGAACGTTCGGAATGAATACGGCGCTGCCTATTATTACGGCCATGTGTTTACGCGTCAATCTAAGGCGTTCCAGATGGCGGAATTGAGCTTACAAACAGCAAACCTATTGAAGGCTTCCCCCAAAAAAGCGAAAGATTCAATCATAATGGATTTTCAAAACAAGGCCAAACGATTGTATCCGTTTGTAGATGAAGAATTGGAGCGGAGGGCCTTTAAAGAAGTGGCAAACGGTATTTTACGATACACCGCAAATAATACAAAATTAAATACCAACGGTAAAATGGCTACCGCCTTTTGCATGAATGCAATCAAAGAGAGTGGGAAAAGTCTGTATTTCAACAATGCAAAAATGCTCGCGCTATTGGAGAAAAACCCCAATAAACTATTAAACATTTTGAACAAGGAAAATACCACGAAACTATTGCTTGAATTGGAAGGGTCACGTGCGTTGGTATATACTATTTGGAGAGAAACGGAATTAGAATTAAGTACATTAATGCCGCAATATATTGGATATCGGGAGGATTATTTACAATCACAATTCATTCCAGACGCTAACAGCACGTTACGATTGACGTATGGGTATATCAAAGGATACAAACCCAATGACGGTGAGGTACACGCACCTTTTACGACGTTAGACGGCGTATTTGCAAAGGCCAATACCAAAGAGGATTACCGCTTACCCGAGGATGTACAAGATAAATTAAGTCAAAAAAATATTCCCAGCATATTTAAAGATCCGAAAACCGGAAAAGTAGTCGTGGGCATTTTGTACAATTTGGATACCACGGGTGGAAATTCTGGATCTCCCGTATTAAATGCGCGTGGTGAGCTTATTGGAATCAATTTTGACAGGAGTTTTACGGCCACTATAAACGATTATGCTTGGAACCAAGACTATTCCCGCAGCATAGGTTGCGACATTCGCTATGTATTGTATGTTTTAAAATACGTAAGTGAAGCCGATAAAATCATCGAAGAATTGGGTGTTAAATTGTGAGAATTGTCACCATTTAACCCAATAAATCTATCGAAATTTGTTCTATGGGAATTTTATCATCTTTATTCGGAAGCAAGCCTAAAGTAGATTTAGGAGCACTTATTGCACAAGGTGCACAAATCATAGACGTTCGAACAGCCGCTGAGTTTCAATCGGGCCACCACAAAAAAGCGATTAACATCCCTTTAGACAAATTGCCAAGCATGCTAAAGAAGATTAACAAAGACAAACCTGTTATCACTTGTTGTGCCTCAGGTATGCGAAGTTCTTCGGCTAAGGGAATCTTAAAAACGGCAAACAACTATGGCGTAAATCAGGCGTTGTAGATAAAGCTACTTTAGTGGCCTTGATAAAACAACATCAATAAAAAGCGTTATTGAAATACAAAAAAGGCCGCAGTAAGTGGCCTTTTTTTATACCTCTTCAATCATAAAGAGATTAACGTAATAGTAAACCACGTTTACAATTAAGGTTTTGCATAAAATGAAAAAGACCGCTGTGCGGTCTTTTTCATTTTATGCAAATTAATGCTTATTCAGCGGTTGGTTCGGTATTGTCGGTAGTTTCAGTTTTCACATCTTCTACTTCAACATCTTGATCCACCGTATTGGCCGGTGCTGCAGGAGCTGCTTTAACCGCAGTACCTGTGCCACGACGTGAGCGACGCGTATTGGTTTTCTTTTTATCAGCGCTATTGAAACCATCAAAGAACTCATTAAAGTCTACCAATTCAATCATTGCCATATCGGCATTATCGCCCATACGATTACCTATTTTAAGGATGCGCGTATATCCACCTGGACGGCTGGCTACTTTTTCACTTACAATAGTGAATAACTCACTTACAGCATGCTTATCTTTTAGATAGGCAAATACGGTACGTTGGTTATGTGTAGACGCATCTTTACTTTTGGTAATAAGGGGTTCCACATAAACACGAAGTGCTTTGGCTTTAGCCACAGTGGTAACGATACGTTTATGTTTGATCAGCGAGGAAGCCATATTCGCCAACATCGCTTTACGGTGTGACGTGGTTCTGCTTAAGTGGTTTATTTTTTTACCGTGTCTCATTTATTTACTCGTCGTTAAGATTGTACTTAGAAACGTCCATACCAAAATGCAAACCACGATCTCTCACAAACTCTTCTAATTCAGAGAGTGATTTTTTACCGAAGTTGCGGAATTTCAATAGATCGTCTATATGATAATTCACTAATTCACCAAGCGTTTTGATTTCGGCGGCTTTCAAGCAATTGTAAGCACGCACAGAAAGATCTAAATCAGCCAAAGGTGTTTTTAAAATTTTGCGCATTTGCAAGAAGCTTTCATCAACTTCCTCAATGATACTTGAAACTTTAGTTTCAGGCATGATGTTTTCGTCGCTGAAAAGAACAAAATGCTCAATGAGTATTTTTGCTGCTTCTTTTAATGCTTCTTCTGGGTGAATACTTCCATCGGTTGTAACATCCATGACCAACTTTTCAAAATCCGTTTTCTGCTCTACACGGTAATCTTCAACGTTAAATTTAACGTTTTTGATAGGCGTAAAGATTGAGTCAACCGAAATCACCCCAATCGGAGCATCTTTCTGCTTGTTCTCATCAGCGGGAACGTATCCACGACCTTTAGAAACGGTAAGTTCCAATTCTAGGTTCACGGTTGGATCCATATTACAGATAACCAACTCAGGATTCAAGATGGAGTAGTCGTTGGTATAGCGACCGATATCACCGGCGAGAAACTGATCTTTTCCTTTGATAGAAATGAACAATTTGTCTTGTTCTTCAGAAACTGAATTCGCTTTAAAACGCACTTGCTTAATATTCAATACGATTTCAACCACATCCTCAACTATACCTTTCATAGTAGAGAATTCGTGATCGGCACCTTGAATTTTCACCGCAGTGATTGCATACCCCTCAAGGGACGATAGCAAAACGCGGCGCATGGCATTTCCGATTGTAACGCCATATCCTTTTTCCAATGGAAAAAACTCGAAAGTTCCAGTGGCCTCGTTGGATTTGGTCATTACGACCTTATTTGGTTTTTGAAATGGTATAACACCCATAATTTTTCTACTTAATTCTTATTTACTGTACAACTCGACGATCAAATTTTCCTTTATATTTTCAGGAATTTCAGAACGATCGGGATAGGTAACAAAGGTTCCTTGCATGTCTTTTCCATTCCACTGAATCCAGCTAAAGCGAGACTGCATTACGCTAGTACCACCAGAAACTACTTCGAGTGTTTTGGAACGTTCACGAACGGCGATAACATCACCGGGGCGCAACTGACAACTTGGAATATTAACTACCTCACCGTTAACGGTGATGTGGCGATGTGATACCAACTGACGTGCACTGCGACGTGTAGGAGCGATTCCCATACGATACACGGTGTTGTCTAAGCGAGACTCAAGGAAACGCAATAGGTTTTCACCTGTGATGCCTTTTTTAGATGCCGCTTTATTGAAGGTATTACGGAATTGTTTTTCAAGAACGCCATAAATAAATTTAGCTTTCTGTTTTTCTGCTAACTGAACAGCATATTCCGACTGTTTAGGACGGCGACGTGAGTTACCGTGCTGGCCGGGGCCGTAGTTTTTGCGTTCTAGCGCTTTATCTGGGCCAAAAATGGCTTCTTTAAAACGACGAGCAACTTTGGAGGTTGGACCTGTATATCTTGCCATTACTTTTTCTTAATTATACTCTTCTACGTTTAGGAGGACGACAGCCGTTATGGGGCATTGGAGTGATATCCGTGATGGTACCTACTTCAATTCCAATGGTTTGAAGGTTACGAATAGCGCTATCGCGTCCCGATCCTGGTCCTTTTACAAATACATCCACTTTGCGAAGTCCTGCATCAAATGCAACTTTCGCGCAGTCTAACACAGCAACTTGCGCTGCGTAGGGTGTATTCTTTTTAGAACCACGGAAACCCATTTTACCTGAAGAAGACCAAGAAATAACTTGTCCTTCCATATTAGTTACTGAAATGATGACGTTGTTGAAGGTTGCACGTATGTGTACCTGTCCAAGCGCATCCACTTTAACTTTTTTCTTTTGTGCTTTCTTTTGAGCCATGTTAATTTACGTGCTTAATTATTTCGTTGCTTTCTTTTTACCTGCAACGGTCTTTTTCTTACCTTTACGAGTACGTGCATTTGTACGCGTTTTTTGTCCACGTACGGGTAATCCTTTACGGTGACGTTGACCACGGTAGCAACCAATATCCATCAAACGCTTGATATTTAATTGTACCTCTGAACGAAGTTCACCCTCAGTTTTAAGATTTTCAGTGATGAATCCACGAATCGCTGCGAGCTCATCGTCGTTCCACTCATTTACTTTCTTATCTTGAGAAATACCGGCAGTGTTCAAAATCTGTGCTGCCGTGCTATTACCAATACCGTAGATATAGGTTAAACCTATAACCCCACGTTTATTTTTTGGAATATCTATACCTGCTATCCTAGCCATATTATTTTATCCTTGACGTTGTTTGAATTTTGGGTTCTTTTTGTTTATGACGTACACCCGCCCTTTCCGGCGTACGATCTTGCAGTCTACACTGCGTTTCTTGACAGCTGTTCTAACTTTCATATCAATTAATGCTTATATCTTAATGTTATGCGACCCCTTGTCAAGTCGTACGGCGACATTTCCACTTGAACCTTATCTCCTGGGAGAATTCGGATGTAGTGCATACGCATTTTTCCTGAAATGGTGGCTATGATTTCATGACCGTTGCTTAACTTAACGCGAAACATTGCGTTAGATAAAGCCTCGGATATAACACCATCTTGTTTTATTGCGTCTTGCTTGGACATATCAAAAGGGTTGCAAAGGTAGTAAATTTATTTTTAATTATCAACTTGTTGGTATTGGTTTGTCATTCTTCCTTTTAAACGGCCACCGCCACTCATGAAACCATCGTACTTGCGCATCAAAAGGTGCGACTCAATTTGTTGAAGGGTATCTAATACCACTCCCACCAAAATGAGCAAACTCGTACCTCCGAAGAATTGTGCAAATTCTTGGTTTACATTACCTTTCACCGCGAAAACTGGTAAAATCGCGATAATGCTTATGAATATCGAACCGGGTAGCGTAATACGTGATATTACGTTATCGATAAAATTGGCTGTTTGTTTACCGGGTTTAATACCGGGAATAAATCCATTATTTCGTTTCATGTCATCAGCCATTTGCACGGGATTAAAAATGATCACAGTATAGAAATACGTGAAAACGATAATTAAAAACACCAAAAATGCGTTATGTCCGAAACTGTAAGGATTCATAAGACTCAACAACCAGCCAGGAGCTGCAGATTCTGTGTAGAAACTACCGATGGTTGCAGGTAAGAACAAAAGGGCTTGTGCAAAGATGATTGGCATTACACCAGCCGCTAATATTTTGATAGGAAGGTATTGGCGGGCACCACCGTATTGGCGATTACCGACAACTCTTTTGGCATAATTCACACTGATCTTGCGGGTACCTTGCGTAAGCATGATAACAAACAAAACCACCATAAACCAAATTACAAGTTCTACGATAAACAATATAGGACCTCCTTTGGTAAGGCGGAATAAAAATTCACCGACAATTGCTGCGGGCATGCGGGCAATAATTCCGACCATAATGATCAAACTTATACCGTTGCCTAATCCACGATCCGTGATACGTTCACCAATCCACATCGTAAACATTGTACCTGCGGTTAACAAGAACATATTGGTTATAATGAACATCGATTTAGATAGCATATCACCATAGTTAAACAACAAGGCCGCTTGGTTACCCGGAGTCGACATGATGTTATTTAAGTAGGCATAAGCCTGCACCATTGTGAAGATAATAGTAAGGATACGTGTATATTGATTAATTTTACGACGACCCTCCTCACCTTCCTTTTGGATACGTTGGAAACTCGGGATGGCAATGGATACTAACTGCATGAAAATAGATGCCGATATATAAGGCATGATTCCCAAAGCAAAAATAGCACCGCGAGCGAAAGCACCTCCAGCGAAGGTATTGATTAGACCCAAGATATTATTCTTGGTTTGTCCTTTCAAGCCCTCGAGCATTTCTGCATCGATACCAGGAAGGATAATGTAGGAACCCAAACGGTAAATTACCAATAGCATAAGCGTATACGTGATACGCTTACGGAGCTCCTCAATGGCCCAAATATGTTTGAAGGTGTCGAGGAATTTTTTCATGATTATTTCCCCATTAGGTGAATGCTACCACCAGCCGTTTCAATGGCAGATTTAGCAGTTTCACTGAATTTATTGGCATGAACTTCTAAGGTAGCTTTCAATTCACCACGGCCTAAAACCTTGATTAAATCGTGTTTACCTATAAGGTGTTTTGCTAATAACAAATCGCGGTCGATTACTTTAACACCCATATCTTCTGCTAACTGTTGTAGAACATCGATATTAATGGCTGCATACTCTATGCGGTTGATATTTTTAAATCCACCTTTTGGAATACGACGTTGTAAAGGCATTTGACCACCTTCAAAACCCACTTTACGTGAGTAACCTGTACGTGATTGAGCTCCTTTATGTCCTTTGGTAGATGTACCACCACGACCAGAACCTTGACCACGACCGATACGTTTTCTATTTTTAACCGAACCAACGGCCGGTTTTAAATTACTTAAATCCATTAGGCGTTTTCAATTTTTAATAAATGTTCTACTGTACGAATCATTCCTTGGATTTGAGGATTCAATTCCACTTCGCGACTCGCGTGCATTTTACGTAAACCTAGAGCCCATAAAGTTGCTTTTTGGTTTTTAGGGTATCCGATACCACTTTTGATTTGTGTGATTTTTACCTTCGCCATGATATTATCCATTAAACACTTGTTTTAAGCTGATACCACGTAATTGGGCCACACTATTGGCATCACGCATACTGGTTAGGGCTTTGAACGTTGCCTTAACCACGTTGTGCGGGTTAGAAGAACCTTTAGATTTCGCTAATACATCCTTAACGCCTGCACTTTCCAACACGGCACGCATGGCTCCACCGGCAATTACACCAGTACCATTAGAGGCAGGGCGTAAAAGTACGCGACCACCACCAAATTTACCCAACTGCTCATGAGGAACGGTTCCATTGATTACGGGAACTTTGATTAGGTTTTTCTTCGCGTCTTCAATACCTTTATTGATTGCTTCGATTACTTCACCAGACTTTCCTAAACCATGACCTACAGTACCATTACTATCGCCCACTACCACTAAGGCAGTAAAACTAAACGTACGACCACCTTTCGTAACTTTGGCTACGCGGTTGATAGATACAACACGCTCCGTTAAGGTGATATCACCTGGACGGATACGGGGATTATTATTCAAATTAGACATGTTGTTTTACTTAAAAATTAGAACTGAAGACCTCCTTCACGGGCTCCGTCGGCCAAACTTTTCACGCGACCATGGTATAAATAACCACCACGATCGAAAACTACTTGCTCAATACCTGCTGTTTTCGCAAGTTCAGCAATCTTTTTACCAACGAGTGCCGCTTTGGCAACTTTGGTATCAGTTATATCAAGAATCTCAGCTGCACGCGAAGAAGCAGAGGCAAGGGTAACCCCATTTGCATCATCTACCAACTGTGCATAGATATCTTTATTACTACGGAAAACACTTAAACGTGGGCGTTGAGCAGTACCTGCAACTACGCCGCGTATACGTTTACGAATCTTATCTCTTCTAAAAACTTTCGACTTTGCCATAATTTACACTTATTTTTTACCTGCAGACTTACCTGCTTTTCTACGTACAACTTCACCCGCAAATCTGATACCTTTTCCTTTGTAAGGCTCAGGAGTACGGAAGGAGCGAATTTTGGCAGCCAACTGTCCTAAAAGCTGTTTGTCGCAGCAAGACATGGTGATGTTTGGATTCTTTCCTTTAACAGTCTCGGTAACTACCGTGATTTCTGATGGAACTTGCAACAAGATCTTGTGCGAGTATCCAACTACGAATTCAACCAAGTTACCTTGATTAGAAACTTTGTAACCGACACCGACCAATTCTTGATTGACAGAATGCCCTTGAGAAACCCCTGTAATAAGGTTGTTTAGCAATGAGCGATAAAGACCGTGAAGGCTTTTATCTTGTTTACTGTCGCTTGGGCGATGTATTGTCATCACACCTTCCTCAACTTTCACTTCGAAAGTTACAGGAATATCCTGAGACAATTCTCCTTTTGGCCCTTTAGCAGTAACCACACCTGGAGTTAACGTAACTACGGTGCCGGCTGGGATGCTAATGGGAGCTTTTCCTACGCGTGACATATGTTATTTTTTTTATTAGTATTTAAAGAAAAAATTATTGCACAAAGCATAATACTTCACCGCCAATTCCCATGTGTCGCGCTTCTTTATCGGTCATTACACCTTTAGACGTAGTTAATATAGCCACACCTAATCCGTTCATTACACGGGGAAGATTGTCTTTATCGGCATATTTTCTCAATCCAGGCGTACTAACGCGCTTCAAAAGTTGAATCGCAGCTTGACGGGTTTGGGGATGGTATTTAAGGGCTATTTTGATAACGCCTTGTTTATTATCGGAATCTTCAAATTTATATTTGAGGATATAC
This sequence comes from Chitinophaga pinensis, assembly GCA_945863965.1. Taxonomy (GTDB): domain Bacteria; phylum Bacteroidota; class Bacteroidia; order NS11-12g; family UBA955; genus VMCP01. The sequence goes on from CAMBBZ010000001.1 coordinate 14,016, forward strand.
CCTTTTTCGAACAACACGCGGGTAATTTCTTTTTTCAAGTTACTCGCGGGAATCTCAACCACTCGGTGGTTGGCTTTCATTGCGTTGCGCAAACGGGTTAGGTAATCTGAAATAGGATCAGTCATTGCTTTTGTTTTTTACCAACTTGATTTTGTTACACCTGGGATTTTGCCATCACTTGCCAATTGGCGAAATTGGTTACGACATAATCCGAAAACACGAATATAACCTCTAGGTTTACCCGTTAATTTACAACGATTTCTCAAACGAACGGGAGATGCATTGCGGGGTAATTTTTGCAATTCATCGTAGTTTCCTTCCGCTTTTAATTGCGCACGCTTCTCGGCGAACTTAGCCACCATAGCTTCGCGTTTGCGCTGTCTAGCTTTTATACTTTCTTTTGCCATTTTTTAATCTTTTTGAAAGGGGAAACCCATTAAACGCAATAATTCCAAACTCTCTTCGTCGGTCTTAGCCGTAGTAACGATGGTAATATCCATACCAGAAATACGGTTCAACTTATCGATATCAATTTCAGGAAAAATGATTTGTTCTGTGATACCCATAGTCCAATTCCCACGTCCGTCGAATCCTTTAGTCTTCAACCCTTGGAAATCGCGAATACGAGGAATCGCAACAGATACTAAACGATCTATAAAATCATACATGCGACTCGCACGTAAGGTTACTTTACAACCAATAGGCATATTCTCACGCAACTTAAAGTTAGAGATTGCCTTCTTGGAAATCGTAGCAATTGCACGTTGTCCCGTAATTTTGGTCATTTCCTCAATAGCGGAATCTACCAATTTCTTATCGTTCACAGCCGCACCAACACCCTGATTTAGGACGATTTTTTCAATGCGGGGAACTTGCATGCTATTGCTGTAGTTGAATTTAGCCTGCATAGCGGGCACTACTTCTTCGAAATATTTATTTCTTAATCTAGGTGTGTAACTCATTTCAATAATTAATTAATAAATTCCCCCGTTTTTTTAGCAAAGCGCTGCAATTTTCCATTCTCGTTGACCTTGCGACCAACGCGGCTAGTGGCACCATTTACAGTAACCATTAACTTGGAAAGATGGATAGGTGCTTCGATTTTATCGATGCTACCCGCTGTATTTTGAGCGGAAGGTTTGCGGTGTTTTGAAACTATATTCACTCCTTCTACTAACGCGCGTAATTTTTCTGGGAATACCGTCAATACACGACCTGATTTACCTTTATCATCACCAGAGATAATCGTTACGATATCTCCTTTTTTGATGTGTAGTTTTTGTCTGTTTGCCATAGTGATATTTATAATACTTCAGGGGCTAATGATACAATTTTCATAAACTGTTTGTCACGTAACTCACGTGCAACAGGTCCGAAGATACGGGTTCCTCTTGGTTCGTCTGAGTTATTCAACAACACACAGCTATTCTCATCAAAACGGATATACGATCCGTCTGGACGGCGAATTTCCTTTTTAACGCGAACTACTACTGCTTTTGAAACCGATCCTTTCTTTACGTTTCCTCCGGGCGCTGCATGTTTTACGCTGACAACGATTTTATCGCCAACGCTTGCATAACGACGCTTAGTTCCGCCTAATACACGAATGCAAAGAACTTCTTTGGCTCCGCTGTTATCGGCTACTTTTAATCTGCTTTCTTGTTGTACCATGATTACTTAGCTTTTTCAACGATTTCAACCAATCTCCAACATTTAGACTTACTTAAGGGACGAGTCTCCATAATTCGAACGATATCATTCTCTGCACACTCATTGTTTTCATCATGAGCTGCGAACTTTTTCGTCTTTTTGAAGTACTTACCGTATTTGGGATGCTTTATGCTACGAACAACTGCAACAACTATGGTCTTATCCATTTTGTTGCTGGTTACCGTACCGATGATCTCCTTACGAGCGTTTCTTACTGCTTCCATTTATATTTAATTTTCTATTTCTTGTTGAGTCATAGCGGCCTTAAGCTGTGCTTCATGGCGGCGATTATTTAACTCCGTTAACAAACGGGCAATCTCACGACGTACAATACGCATTTTGTGAGGTTGATCCAAAGGCGCAACGGCATTTTGGAATTGCATCTTCTGATAACGAACTCGTTCTTCTTTGTACAGATCGACTAATTCTTTATTTGGAAGTTCTTTAATTTCTGAATACTTCATTTTAATCTTCTTCGTTAAAATCAGGACGTACGGAGAACTTACATGCAACTGGCAATTTTTGAGCAGCCAATCGCATTCCTTCTTTAGCCGTTTCTAAAGGCACACCACCCACTTCAAACATGATGGTTCCGGGCTTCACACGTGCTACCCAATATTCAGGAGCACCTTTACCCTTACCCATACGAACTTCTGCTGGTTTTTTGGTGATAGGTTTATCTGGAAAAATACGAATCCATACTTGCCCTTCACGTTTCAAATAACGAGTTACGGCGATACGTGCAGATTCAATTTGACGTGAGGATATCCAACTAGGCTCTAGTGATTTTAGACCGAAGCTACCAAATTCAATTCGGTGACCTCTACCTGCGATACCACGTACGCGCCCTTTCTGTTGTTTTCTATATACGGTTCTTCTTGGACTTAACATATTCTAAACATTAATTAATTACGACGACGTCTGTCACGGTCACGATCGCGATCGCGATCACGGCCATTATTACCACGATTTGAGTTTCCACGGTCGTTTCCACGAGGACCTTTTTTCTCGGCATCTGCATTAGGAGACAAATCTACTTTACCGTAGATTTCACCACGACATACCCATACTTTAATACCAATTTTACCATAAACCGTTTGGGCTTCTACTAAGGCATAATCAATATTAGAACGCAAGGTGTGCAGAGGAGTTCTTCCTTCTTTGTAGATTTCAGAACGCGCTATTTCCGCACCATTCAAACGACCACTGATACGTACTTTAATACCATCAGCACCCATTTTCATAGTTGTTTGCAACGCGTTTTTAATCGCACGTTTGTATGAGAAACGATTTTCAATTTGTTGTGCAATATTCTCACCTACTAAACGCGCATCCAATTCAGGACGTTTGATTTCGTTGATGTTGATTTGTACATCTTTACCCGTGATTTTTTTAATTTCCTCACGAATCGCGTCAACTTCTTGGCCGCCTTTTCCGATTACTATTCCTGGACGAGCCGTGTTAATAGTAAGGGTGATGCGTTTAAGTGTACGTTCGATAACCACCTTAGCGATTCCACCGCGGGGTATACGAACGCGAAGATATTCACGGATTCGCTGGTCTTCAACAAGCTTATCTCCGTAATCTTTTCCGCCATACCAGCTAGAATCCCAACCACGGATAATTCCTAAACGTAATCCTATAGGGTTTGTTTTTTGTCCCATTTTATGCTTGTTCGGTTTGGGTTTGACTTAATTTACTATCGATTATAATAGTAACGTGATTGGATCTTTTGCGGATACGGTATCCACGACCTTGAGGGGCTGTTCTCAAACGCTTAATGGCTAAACCTCCGTCTACGGTAATAGATTTAACATATAACTCGCTGTCTTCGATGCGACCGTCTGCATTGGATACACCCCAGTTGGCAATCCCGCTCTTGATTAACTTAGTCAAAAATATTGCATAAGTTGGGCGCTGATTCCATTGAAGTATATTAAGTGCTTGTTCTACGCGTTGTCCACGAACCTGATCGGCTAGTAAACGCATTTTACGCGGCGACAACGGACAGTTTCTTAAAATTGCTTTAGCTTCCATTTCTATTATTTACCGTGACCTTTATAAGTTCTGGTGGGTGCAAACTCACCAAATTTATGTCCTACCATATTCTCAGTTACATAAACTGGAATAAATTTATTTCCATTGTGAACCGCAAACGTATGTCCCACAAAGTCTGGGATGATCATTGAGCGTCGTGACCAAGTCTTAATAACTGACTTTTTACCTGCTGCATTTATCACATCCACCTTCGACATCAATTTGATATCTACAAACGGTCCTTTTTTAATTGATCTTGCCATTTACTTTCGTACTTAGTGATTATTTGTTACGTTTGGATTTTCTCTTTTCGATGATTAGTCGACTTGAGTTTTTCTTAGGAGAACGCGTTTTCTGTCCCTGTGAATAAATCAAGTTTCTTGAACGGGGTTGACCACCTTTGTTTCGGCCTTCACCACCACCCATGGGGTGATCGACAGGGTTCATCGCAGCTGGACGTACACGTGGACGGCGACCCAACCAACGACTACGACCGGCCTTACCTAACACTACCTGCTGATGTTCAGCATTAGAGAGGATACCAACAGTAGCCATACATTCTCCAAGAACGAAACGACTTTCACCTGATGGCAATTTCAAGGCAACATATTTGCCTTCTTTTGCCATTAACTGAGCGTATGTTCCAGCAGAACGGCATATGCGTCCACCTTGACCCGGTTGTAATTCAACGTTATGAATTAAAGTACCCAAAGGCATTTCCTTCATAGGCATAGCGTTTCCAAGATCTGGAGAAACTCCTGAACCTTGTGAAATCACTTGACCTACTTTAATACCACCTGGAGCTAAAATATAACGCTTCTCACCATCAGTATATTCAACCAATGAAATAAAAGCCGAACGATTGGGATCGTATTCAACTGTTTTTACTTCACCTGTAACGGTAACATTATTGCGTTTAAAATCGATAATACGATACTTACGTTTGTGTCCACCACCTATGTAGCGTACAGTCGTACGTCCCTGATTGTTACGTCCACCAGATTTCTTGATAGGCAATAACAAACTCTTCTCTGGCTTACTTGCAGTAAGTTCTTCGAAAGTGTTTGCCACTCTCGTTCTCTGGCCAGGTGTGATTGGTTTTAATCTACGTACTCCCATGTCTTAAACGTCCTTGTAAAAATCAATGTTAAAACCTTCTTTAAGTGTTACAAAGGCCTTTTTATACTTGTTAGTATAACCGGAGATTTGGCCTGTGCGGCGATTCTTGCGCGCTTTCCCCCGCTGGATCATGGTATTAACCGATTCAACCTGTACTTCATAGAAGGACTCAACGGCTTGTTTAATTTCGTCTTTAGTGGCTTTAGTGTCCACAACGAAACCAAACTTACCCTTTTTGTCCAATAACGAACTAGACTTTTCGGTTACCAATGGCTTTTTAAGTATCATCTTATATATTCTCTTGTAACTTGTTCAATGCCCCTTCTGTAAGTATTAAGCTTTTCGCTTTCAATACCTGATAGGTATTCAAATCAGCTGCACACATTACATTGTTATTTTGTAAATTACGACCTGAAAGATACACGTTAGGGTTGTTCTCTGAAGTAACCAAAAGAGAAGATCCCTGCACTTTCAATGCCGCTAACATATTCTTGAATTCTGCCGTTTTTGGCGTATCCATGTGAATATCTTCAATTACAACGATTGCGTTGTCTTTCGCTTTATACGATAAAGCCGATAAACGAGCTAAGCGTTTTAATTTTTTATTCAATTTAAAGCTATAATCACGCGGACGTGGACCGTGGAAACGACCACCACCAATGTAAATACCCGCTTTCAAAGAACCGTGACGTGCGCCACCTGTTCCTTTTTGGCGTATAACTTTACGTGAAGAACGGTGTACTTCACTCTTGTCCTTAGTTTTATGCGTACCTTGACGCTTATTGGCCATGTACTGTTTTACATCTAAGTAAATAGCATGGTCATTAGGCTCAACTGCAAATATTTCCGTGAGCAAGGTAACCGTACGACCGGTTTCAGCTCCTAACTTGTTTAATACTTTAACTTCCATGACTTACTTCTCAATAAAAACGGTGGAACCATTATGACCTGGTATAGAACCTTTCAATACCAAAACATTCTTTTCAGTATCGATTTGTAAAACCGTCAAATTAAATGCTTTTACACGCTCACCACCCATACGACCCGCCATACGTGTACCTTTAAATACACGAGCAGGGAACGAACATGCACCAATAGAACCTGGAGCACGCAAACGGTTATGTTGACCGTGAGTGGCTTGACCCACACCGGCGAATCCATGGCGCTTTACAACACCCTGAAAACCTTTACCTTTTGAGGTACCTACAACATCAACGAATTCACCTTCCTCGAAGATGCTTACATCAATGATAGAACCTAAGGTAACGTCCATATCACAATCGCGGTATTCTACAACATCTGTTTTGGTTGTTGTATTCGCTTTTCCAAAATGTCCTTTTTCCGCTGAATTAACACGACGCTCTTTCTTATCACCAAAGGCCATCTGAACTGCGTTGTATCCGTCGGTAAGTTCTGTTTTAACTTGTGTAATCACACAAGGACCTGCTTGAACTACGGTGCACGCTACACGTCTACCATCGGCATCAAACACGCTGGTCATACCCAGTTTTTTTCCAATTAAACCGTTCATGTCTCTTATAATTTGATTTCAACCTCAACACCGCTAGGAAGTTCAATCTTCATTAGGGCGTCTACGGTTTTGGTGGAACCATTAAAAATATCGATAAGGCGCTGATACGTACAATATTGGAACTGCTCACGTGCCTTTTTATTTACGTGAGGAGAACGCAATACCGTAAAGATTTTCTTGCGCGTAGGTAGAGGCACGGGACCGCTTACTACAACCCCCGTCGTGCGTACCGCCTTTACGATCTTCTCTGCTGATTTATCCAGCAGATTATGATCGAAAGACTTTAGTTTGATTCTTATTTTCTGATTAATCATTTTAGTCGATTTGTGTTTTAACCGTTTACTTTTTTAAGAACTTCTTCAGCGATTGCCTTTGGCGTTTCAGCAAAATGACTGAACTCCATAGAACTGTTCGCACGTCCTGAGGTAATGGTACGCAACGTGGTTACATAACCAAACATTTCACTTAAAGGCACTTTAGCCTTTACAACTTGAGCACCACCACGCTCGTCCATACCTTCTAATTGACCACGACGGCGATTTAAATCACCCATCACATCACCGGTATTTTCGTCGGGAGTTACTACTTCCAATTTCATTATTGGTTCAAGCAATATAGGTCCACAATTACGCGCTGCATGTCGGAATCCTTGTTTAGCCGCTACTTCAAACGACAACGAATCCGAGTCAACCGCGTGGAATGAACCGTCAAACAAACGAACCTTAATTTTGTCGATTGCATAACCAGCTAGTACTCCATTGCGCATGGCAATTTTAAAACCTTTTTCAACGGAAGGGATAAATTCACGTGGAATTGATCCCCCTACTACTTCGTTCACGAATTGTAATCCTTCGCCTTCGAATGTAGCATCGGCTGGACCGATTTCAAACTGGATATCGGCAAATTTACCACGTCCACCCGTTTGCTTTTTGTATGTTTCGCGGTGCGAAAAATTCTTCGTTAATGCTTCTTTGTAATTTACCTGAGGCGCTCCTTGGTTACATTCAACCTTGAATTCTCTTCTCAAGCGATCTACGATAATATCAAGGTGTAACTCACCCATACCCGAGATGATCGTTTGACCTGTCTCTTCGTCGGTGCGCACACGGAATGTGGGATCTTCTTCGGCCAGCTTGTTCAATGCCATACCTAATTTGTCGGTATCGGCTTGGGTTTTAGGCTCAATAGCCAAACCAATAACAGGCTCTGGGAATACCATACTTTCCAAAATGATTGGGTGTTTCTCATCGCACAAGGTATCCCCTGTTTTGATGTCTTTGAAACCAACCACTGCACCAATATCACCTGCACCTAATTGATCGATAGGATTTTGCTTATTGGCATGCATTTGGAAAATACGAGAAATACGTTCTTTATTACCCGTACGCATGTTCAACACATAGGAACCTGCATCTAACTTACCTGAGTAGGCGCGTATGAAACACAAACGACCTACGTAAGGATCTGTAGCAATTTTAAAGGCCAAAGCCGCAAACGGCTCGCTATAAGCTGGCTGACGTTCTTCTTCTTTCTCCGTATCGGGGTGTGTACCCACAATTGCGTCGATATCCAAAGGACTTGGCATCAATTCCATAACCATATCGAGCATGGTTTGTACGCCTTTGTTCTTAAATGAAGAACCGCACATCATGGGAACCAATTTCAAATCGATTACGGCTTTACGTAAACAATCAAGAATTTCGCGCTCGGTGATGCTGGTAGGATCTTCGAAGAATTTGGCCATGATATTTTCATCATAATCAGATACCGCTTCGAGTAATTTCTCTCTCCACTCGGTAGCTTCTTCAACCATATCTTCTGGAATTGGAATTTCTTTGAATGTCATTCCGTAGTTCTCTTCATCCCAAATAATACCTCGGAAATTGATTAAATCTACCACACCAGTGAATTTGTCTTCAGCACCAATTGGCAATTGAAGGGGAACTGCGTTGCTACCCAACATTGATTTAACTTGGGAAACCACGTTCAAAAAATCTGCTCCAGAACGGTCCATTTTATTAACGAATCCAATCCGTGGAACTTTATAATTGTCGGCTAGGCGCCAGTTTGTTTCGGACTGAGGTTCAACACCATCAACCGAACTAAACAAAAACACTAGGCCATCCAAGACACGTAATGAGCGATTTACCTCTACGGTAAAGTCAACGTGACCTGGTGTGTCAATAATATTAATATGGTAATCATGATCACGATAATTCCAAGATACAGTTGTTGCAGCAGAGGTAATGGTAATACCACGCTCTTGCTCTTGAGCCATCCAATCCATGGTAGCTCCTCCGTCGTGTACCTCACCAATCTTGTGATTTACTCCGGCGTAGAACAAAATGCGTTCCGTAGTGGTTGTTTTTCCGGCATCGATGTGCGCGGCAATTCCAATGTTTCTTGTGTATTTTAAATCGCGTGCCATGTTGTATTCGTTTTTTTAAGCTCTAAAATGTGAGAATGCTTTGTTGGCTTCAGCCATTTTATGGGTATCTTCTTTTTTCTTCACAGACGCACCTTCACTTTTCGAAGCGGCGATGATTTCTGCGGCCAATTTTTCAGGCATGCTCTTTTCGTTACGACGGCGGGCATATCCGATTAACCATTTCATTCCTTGTGCTACTTTTCTCTTTTGGGGAATTTCGGTAGGAATCTGGAAAGTAGCACCTCCAACACGGCGGGCTTTAACTTCTACAGATGGCATAACATTGTTCATGGCTTTTCTCCATGTTTCAATTCCGGGCTCTTCGGTGATTTTTTTCTCAACGATATCGAGTGCGGTGTAAAAAATACTTAGTGACGTAGATTTCTTTCCGTCGTACATCATCCCGTTAACGAAACGTGTTACCATCACATCGTTGAACTTGGGATCGGGTGCGAGTATGCGTTTTTTAGCGCGCGATTTTCTCATGGTTTATTTTTTTGCTTTTGGCTTTTTAGTTCCGTACTTACTTCTACGCTGGTTACGACCGTCTACTCCTGCTGTGTCTAAGGCGCCACGAACAATATGGTAACGAACACCAGGTAAATCTTTTACCCTTCCACCACGCACCAACACGATGCTGTGCTCTTGAAGGTTATGACCTTCTCCCGGAATATAAGCATTCACTTCTTTTCCGTTGGTCAAACGCACACGAGCCACTTTTCTCAAAGCCGAATTCGGCTTCTTAGGTGTCGTTGTGTATACACGGGTACAAACCCCTCTTCTCTGAGGACATGAATCCAAAGCTGGAGACTTACTCTTAGTCTCGATTACTTTACGTCCCTTTCTAATTAACTGTTGAATAGTAGGCATATTTTTTCCCAAAAAGGACGGCAAAATTACACTTATTTTTTATCAATATCAACAGCATGCGAAAAAAAAATCGGTTTTTATCTTAAACCGACGTTTTGCGATAACCAAAAACTGGCCGTTATGATCGCTTCCCCAGAATAAAAACACCTAATTCGTGCCGGTAACATGACTATATTTGTATAATCAAAGCAACCTTGACCGCAAACATACGTCTAATAAGTAAGCCTTTTACCGATATGAAATCATTTATCCCTCTATTTCACCCTGTTGGGTCTATTCGCACGTTTGTTTTTCTCTTATTATCGAGTGTTACGGCCTTACAAAGTCAAAATCCCGATGAATCCAAACCGGGTATTTATTACCGAGAGCGCGAACACAATTTTGGAGAGCTACAAGAAAACATCCATTTTGCCACCCACCGATTTGAGTTTGTTAACCGCACTCCCAAACCCGTAATTGTAAACAGGGTTGAATCGAGCTGCGGTTGTACCGCTCCAAGTTGGAGCAGTGAGCCCGTGGCACCCGGAGAAAAAGGCTTTATAGAAGCCCGTTACGAAACCACCAATCGTTTGGGCAAATTCGACAAAACCCTTACCGTTTACACCAATTCCCCACACACCCCTATTTCATACTTGGCCATCAAGGGTGATGTATTGCGACCTGTAGAGCCCAAAAGCAATTATATTCCCCCGGCTGTAGGCCGCCTCGACTTTGATAAATACCAAATCAGCTTTGAACCCCTGCTCGATAATCAAACCGCCATGAAAGAAATTAAAGTGGTCAATGCATCGGCTTACAGTTCTATGTTGTATCTCGTGGCGCCTGAAAACATCCCTCCCTATGCTAAAATAACCTATCCGAAATCGTTAGAACCTAACGAAATTGGGAGAATCCAAATTTCTATTGATGGCAAGACCGCCCCAGGTTACGGATTTGGCAGTTTTGAAGTCGCCCTGCAATCCAACGCCCCAGGCTCTACGCTTACCTCCCTTCAAGTTAGTTACGTTAGGTCTCAGTACTTCCCCGAATTGAGCAAAAAGCAGCTTAAACGTGCTCCTAAGATGCTCATTGAGCCAGTTTCCTATGACTTTGGACCTCAAACAGGATCCGGAGGGTTCCTAAATGGAAGTTTCATATTGAAAAACAGCGGAAAGGAGCCCCTTGAAATCAAACAAATAAATCCCGATTGTCCGTGCATAGCCGTGAATGACTTCCCCCGAACCATTGCATCGGGCAAGGAAGTAGAAATGAAATTCAAATTCGACACTGTTACCAAAACGGGTGCTAAAGGCATTGGTATACGCATAGTTACAAACGATCCCCGCGAGCCGGAGCGTTACATTTGGGTGAAAGCCCAATTCCCTGCGAAATATGAGTATAAATGTCCTACTTGCCCGTAATGCTCCGTTAAATTAACGGAGATTGTGGTATACGTTTTGCACGTCGTCGTCGCCTTCGAGGCGCTCCACAAGATCTAAAACTTCTTGGGCTTGCTCTTCGGTAAGGTCCACATACGAATTGGGAACGTACTGCAATTCGGCATTGGCAATGATACCCAGATCTTCCAATTGCTTTTGCATGAGTCCGAAATCGACAAAACTCGTGTACACGTAAATGTCTTCGTCGTCGATGGCAAAATCTTCTAATCCCGAGTCTATTAATTCGAATTCGAATTCGTCAAGATCTTCGTATGAAAGGGTATTTTTGGCAATTTTAAAAACGCCTTTGCGAGTAAAATTAAAGTCAAGCGAGCCGGTTTTCCCTAAAGCCCCGCCGCCTTTATTAAAGTGCATCCTTACGTTCGCAACGGTGCGGGTATTGTTGTCGGTTGCTGTTTCTACGACAACCCCGACGCCATGGGGCGCATATCCTTCGAAGCGTACTTCATCGTAATTGCCTTCGGATTTACTAAGCGCTCTTTTGATTGCGGCCTCTACCCGATCCTTGGGCATATTTACCGCTTTGGAATTTTGAATGGCTACGCGTAAACGGGGATTGTTATCTGGATTTTCGCCAGACATCTTCACGGCAATCGCGATTTCTTTTCCCAACTTCGTAAACTGCTTCGCCATTCGGTCAAAGCGGGCAAACATTTTATGTTTGCGTTTTTCAAACATCCTTCCCATAGCTGCAAAAATATTGCTTTTTGAGATACGCGGAGTTTAATTTTTATAACCAACGGAACACCGAAGTGTTCGTTGCGTATAAAAATCGGGCTGTTTATTCAAAATTGGAGGGTACTTCCATCGCCGTTAATCCTTCTAACCTGCCGTTGGTTAAACGAACTTGATCGTTGAGGGCAATAAAACGTCGTAATAATTCGCTCAATTCAGTTCCATGCTCTTGGAGTATGGCCGGGATTAAACTTTTCCGGGGATGCATGTTGGGCATCGTGTTGATATCCAAAATGTACATGCTACCCATGTATTCACGAACATCGACTCTCGACATATAATGTAGTCCAAAGGTATTGTGCGACATTACAGCGGCGGCTTGGAGATCACGCAGCATTTCATCGGTTAACTGAGGATGAAAGTCGCGCTGGGTGGTACCAAAAGCACTTCCAGCAATGAATACATCGCGTGCAGGAAAAGGCACAATTTCTACAGGGGGCAATACTTCATACCCGTTGCCGTCTGCTTTGGGAATTACCCCCACTGAAAACTCACGTCCAATCAGGTACGGTTGTAGCAAAATATCGCTATCCAAACCCATTTCTAATCGCAATTTCGCCTCTTCGGCATCCATGATTTCGATACCTCTATGACAGCCTCCAAAACGGGGTTTTTGGATATAACTACCGGTGCTTATTGCGGAGGGTTGCACCAAAGAAATGGGAGTTCTAACGCCTTTTTCTAAGAGCAATTCTTCTACGGCTTTCTTATCTTGCGCTAAGAGTTGGGCTTCCCCACAACTGCTTAAATGATTGATTTCATTGGCATCTAACCAAGAAGCCACTTCTGCTTGGTTATAGTTTTCGAATCCGTAACACAAATTCACCACATAATCGGCTTGACGCAACAGATCGGCCAACTCATCGCAGGGCTGCATCATGTGCACCACTAGGATCTCGTAATGCTCCTGCAGGGCGAGGGCAAACGAATGCACGGTATCGAAATCAATGTTTTCTTTCCAAGGGGTATACCGACTTTCGGCATACAGAATTGCAACGGTGGCTTTCATAAAAGGGGCGCAAATATATCGCAACTTCGGGCGTATTTATTCGGGGGAAATTAAATTTACTTAAAGAATATGTTATACTTCTCTACAAAAGCGTGTTGGCTAGATTGGCAAGGGCACTTCGCTCTCCTTTTTCTAGGGCTACATGGGCATACAACGACTGTCCTTTCATGCGGTCGATTAAAAAAGACAGCCCGTTTGATTCCGTATCCAAATAAGGGGTATCAATTTGGTTAATATCGCCTGTAAATACGATTTTGGTCCCCTCACCTGCTCTGGAGATTATGGTTTTCACCTCTAATGGAGTTAAATTCTGAGATTCGTCTACGATGAATATGATGTTCGAAAAGCTACGACCGCGAATAAAGGCTAAAGGGGTCACCAATAATTTTTCATTCTCGACCATTTCCTTGATTCGTTGAAAGTCTTTTGAATTTTCCTTGAATTGGTTTTGAATTAATTTCAGATTATCCCAAAGTGGCTCCATGTAAGGTTGAACCTTCTGTTGGGCATCACCCGGCAAGTATCCAATATCTTTATTATTTAAAGGAACGATTGGGCGAGCCAAATAAATTTGAACAAACTCGTTTTTTTGAGCTAGCGCACAAGCCAAGGCCAATAATGTTTTTCCCGTACCTGCCACCCCCTGAATCGTTACCAATTGAACTGCAGGATTTAATAATGCGTGCATAGCAAAAGCTTGTTCTGCATTTTTGGGCTTAATTCCGAAAGCCAATTTCTTTTCTACTTTTTCGATGTGTTCAGATTCCGGATTATAATAGGCTAAAATAGAATTTTTTTCATTGCGCAGAATTATGTAGTGATTGGCAAGCGGTGCCGAAGGAAATACCCGCTGATACGGAATTGTATGTAATTTGTGCAATTCATCAATGACTTCCGAATCGTCTAATTCGACTTGGGTAATTCCGCGATACAATTTATCGACATCTTTAATTTTACCCGTTTGATAGTCTTCCGCAAATAAATTCAGACTCCGAGCTTTCAATCTGAGATTCGTATCCTTGGTAACGAGAATTACTTTTTTATCGGCATGTAGTTTTGACAAATGTAGGGCCGCATTCAGAATTAGGTGATCGGCTTTACGGTCACCAAAAACTTTTGTTGCATCTAACTCATGGGGAAATCCGGTGTCCATTACGACCCGAAAAAATGAGTTTCTCGTCTTGTCGATACAAACCCAATCATTAAGTGCGTTTCCTTCTGAAAGGTTATCGATAAAACGAATAAACTGCCGTGCTTCAAAATTTATGGACTCATTGCCTTTTTTAAATTGGTCTAATTCCTCCAGAACCGTGATAGGTATTGCTACATCGTGTTCTTGGAAATTAGTAACCGCTTGATGATCAAATAAAATTACTGAGGTATCCAACACAAAAATCTTTTTTGGGTTCTTTGTACTTGCTTTTTTGACCATAAATCAAATTTAATGAATCGATTTCAACCCACATAAAGCGATTGTTATCATAATGTTAGGATTCGAATATCCTCATTTTAATTAGGCATCACCTCAAAATCAAGGTGCTTAATATACGTGGTTTACGGCCTGAAAATCGGTATTGAATCGACGATGCAATCCTCGCCTTTGCAGATTGCAAAGCGAGTTAAATGCATTCGTAAATTTTTAACGAACTTTGCAAAATGAATTCGGTATATATAGTAGATATTGTGCGCACAGCGGTTGGAAAATTTGGCGGTACACTCGCATCGGTTAGACCTGATGATTTAGCGGGTATGGTTATAAAGGGACTCGTAGACCGCAACGCCGGCATTGATTGGTCCGACGTAGACGATATAATCTTTGGCGCTGCCAACCAGGCCGGTGAAGACAATCGAAATGTGGCCCGTATGGCCTCATTGCTGGCTGGCTTACCTCTTAGCGTTCCGGGTTACACCGTAAATCGCTTATGTGCTTCAGGATTGCAATCTATGCAAAATGCATACATGGCTATAAAGAGCGGAGAGGCACACATGATTCTTGCGGGCGGTACGGAAAGTATGACGCGTGCGCCATTCGTAATGGCCAAAGCCGAAAGCGCATTTTCACGCACCCCAGAAATTCACGATACCACTATTGGATGGAGATTTACCAATCCAGGATTGTCTAAATTACACCATCCCTTTTCGATGGGAGAAACCGCAGAGAACGTAGCCGAAAAGTGGAATATCAGTCGTGAACGACAAGACCGTTTCGCCTTGTCCTCACAAGAAAAATGGCTTGCCGCTCAAGAAAAAGGGGCATTTAAAAATGAAATCATCCCCGTTGAAATTCCCCAAAGAAAAAAAGACCCTATCATTTTCAATACAGACGAACATCCCCGTTTAAGTTCTTTCGAAACCCTTGCTGAATTGAAACCTGCTTTCCGTGAAAATGGCACCGTTACGGCAGGAAACGCTTCGGGCATTAACGACGGGGCCGCTTGCGCCTTGTTGGTGAGTGAAGAAATGCTGAAACGATATCAATTAACCCCTATGGCGCGGATTGTAAGCTTCGGGGTTGCCGGTGTAGATCCTGCGTACATGGGCATTGGACCCGTGCCCGCTACTCAAAACGCGTTAAAGAAAGCCGGACTGACCATTCAAGACATGGATATAATGGAATTGAACGAAGCCTTTGCCGCCCAGGTATTGGCGAGTATGGATGAATTAGGCGCTGATCCGAGCAAGGTGAACTTAAACGGCGGCAGTATCGCTATAGGACACCCCTTGGGCGCCAGTGGCACCCGTATAACCGCTACCCTATTGCACCAAATGAAATCACAATCGCAGTACAAGTATGGTTTGGCTACCATGTGTATCGGAGTAGGACAAGGATCTGCCATTATCTTCGAAAATCTGAATCGATAATGTCGCGGTATCGTTTGGATTTGCAATTCGATGGCACCGATTTTCACGGATGGCAAATCCAACCCAGTGCCCACAGTGTGGAGGCCGAGGTTGAGAACGCCCTATTCACCTTGTTGCAAGTACCTATTGATTTAATTGGGTGCGGTCGCACCGATACCGGCGTACACGCCTCATTTTACACCGCTCATTTCGATACTGATTTACCCATCGACGCCATAAACCTGATGTATAAATTGCAAAAAATACTTCCCCCAAGTATTGCAATTATCGCAATAGGTCCCGTAAGCAATGAATTTCACGCCCGATTTTCGGCCATTTCACGTTCCTATATCTACCGAATCATCCACAATAAGGATCCTTTTAAAACCCGTTACGCCTATTTGTTTTTAGGGAAACTAGACCTTGATCTTATGAATGCATCTTGTAAAGACCTCATGGGAACACATGAGTTCTCAGCATTTTGCAAAGGACAGCCTTCGACAGACCATTACAGATGTAATGTTAGCCAAGCCCATTGGAAACAGATAGAAAACGGATTGGAATTTCACATCAGCGCCAACCGTTTTTTACGTAATATGGTTCGGGCTATTGTGGGCACCCAACTTGATATTGGAACAGGTAAAATGAACCTCGAAGAGCACCGAAAACTGATCGCCGAAGGACGTCGTTCAGATGCCGGCAAATCCGTACCGGCGCATGGCCTAACCCTTAGCGACGTAAATTATTAATCTACACCTGCAAGGTTCACATTCCGTCAAATCGGTACCGGCGCATGGCCTAACCCTTAGCGACGTAAACTATTAATCGAGGCCGATTTTTCGCAAGAAACGATCCACCGTGCGCTCTCCCGTTGCAGATACCCCGAAATCTCTCGGTTTCACTTTGTTATTGGTATTGGCCATAATTTCGACCAATTGGTCATCGTTGCTATAAATATTAACCCGATACGATTGGATGAAGAAATACACTTTATTTACCCCATCGTCGAGATAGATATGCATTTTTTCCGCACCACGCTTGGATTCCATATAAATAGTGGCATTTATCGATTTGTTGATAGGGGTACCAAAAAGCGAAACCAACGATACCGTTCCATCAGAAAACATCCCACGGGCCTTGCTATCCCAACGGAATTTAGCATCGCTGAAAATGAAATTGTAATTGGTTTCGTCTTTGCCGCCCAATAAATTTAGGTTCCCTTTAATTTGGTTTCGCTGTTCTACATTTCGTAAAATATCGCGTCGTAAGTCCCCATCGTCGATTAATTGATGTAAATTTTCCTTAAAGAAATCGGTGTTTAAATCCACTTCGCCAATCCCTTCCCCCAAGAACATTTCGGTCATCCGTTTCTTAAAATCGGGATGTAAGGGAAAATCCATCAGCATACTTAAATTAAACTGGAATGCCGAATCGCCCGACGCTAAATCGGCTGTGCCCGCCGCTCTGAACTTAACCTGCTCAGACTCAACGCCAAAGTCCATAGGACCTTCGGCATGAATACTGTGATCGGATTCGTTGAATTGAATGTAATTGCCGCGCAGTTCATTGCCTTTTAAGCGTTGTTTTGACCCGCTGAAAAAGCTCTGTTTTTCATGGTCCCAATATAAAATACCGGTGTCTTGGGTTACGTCATTGTCGGAAAGCCTGCGTTTCGTAGAATTAAACACCGGATAAATATGCGACGAATCTTTGGCCACGTGAAGTCCCACAAAGATCTTTGCACCGCTGGCATTTCGAGGTGGGTTCATCGGAATTATGACATCTAACGGATTCACATCTCCATCGAATTTACACCACGCGGATTCGCGCATAAAGTCAAATGTGTGCATGGTTTTAACCAAACCGCGGAACCTAATTTCCCGTTGTGCGGATATGAGGTGTGACCTTCCCTTAAACGCTATTTTGGTGTCTAAGGTAAATCCATTGTCTTCTTCAATACTTCCAAAGGCGTGCAGTTTCTTCTCGGTTACAACGACCATACTGTCGAAGTGCACTTTTTGTTCTTTGCCCAGTTTGTTTACGTACTTATAATCTCCGCTGCCGCCAATGCCGTAACGACCATAAATCTTAGCCGTTACCTCTTTTATGGTATGGAACTTATCAATTCGATTGGCTATAATCGTGGCCTTTCTAACGGTATCCATATTGGCTTCTTTGCGAATGAGAACCTTACCGTCGGCAAGAAATATCCGAGAATCGGCGAAATCTATATGGGGAATTTCAGACACTTTCAAGGTGTAATCGTTCATGTCGTACAACCCTTTACGCCCTTCAAAATGCAGCGAATCTTGCCGTTGATTTAAGCTTAGGAAATCCGGCGTTAAACCCGCCATAGTAGCACCTACATTAGCCTCTATGGTTCTGGCATCCATTTTCCATATATAATCGCTCAAGTTGGTTTGGTACATATTAAAGGGAAACCGCGTGGGTTGTCCCGCTATATTCGACCGAAAACTACCTGTTCTGGTTTGAAAGTTCATAGCCCCATTAATATTATCGGAAACAAAGGCCACTTTTGCCGTGTCGTGGGTATATATCTGCAAGGAAGCGGTTTGCGCTACGGATTGTTTGGGCTGCATGTGCATTTCAGCACTTCTAAATTCGGCTAAGTCCCATTTCAACAACCCATTACCCAATAATTTACTAGGCGACTGTGTCGTGGTACCTGTAAATCCATGTCCAGGCTGAAACGTCCGGGTTGGCCATTTATCGGTGGTGATTTTATATTGATCTGCGTACGGAATCCACTTTAGTCCTGCATCCTTTGCATGGGCTGCCGCATAACGCGGACTTTCGCTCAAGTCGTAGTTATTAATAGGTCCTAATGTGCTGTCGGGAAGCATCAATATTCGAGTAAACTGCGTGAGCGATGTTTCATAATCGATTTTACCTGCCTGACCATAAAACCCTACTTCGCTCAAATTCATAGTCATATCGCCGTTTCCTTTCCCTTTGTACATTTTCAGGCCGCTCGGAGGGGTTTTCTTTACAAAACCGAGACTGTAATCGGGTTGGATGTATACGAAATGTCGGAAAACAGGGAATATATCGGCGGAATAAAACGTACCATCGAATTTCAATCCATCGATTGTGAAGTTATCTAAACTATCGATTGTAAAAGGATCTACGGAAAACTTAA
Organism: Chitinophaga pinensis; assembly: GCA_945863965.1. Taxonomy (GTDB): domain Bacteria; phylum Bacteroidota; class Bacteroidia; order NS11-12g; family UBA955; genus VMCP01. Next base: position 32,895 of record CAMBBZ010000001.1, read on the forward strand.
AGCTATCTGCAATATATTGGCCCCCATGAATACTGGATTTATCATACAGAATATCGCCACCGCGGTTGGATTTAAAAATAGGATACTCGGGGTAATTTATGTTCCCCGATTTGTTATTGGGTTTATCAATAAACAGGGTACCTCCAATATTGCGAAATACAGATTTAATTGGCCTCAAGCGCACCCCCGACTCATCGGGAAAAAACATGCGCATCGAATCAATTACTTCAAAATACACATCAAAATTAGTATAATTAAAGGTGAATTTCTCCCCAAAAAATTCGAATCGGCCGGCACTTACCTTTCCCCCAAATTCCAATTTTCGATTTTTAGTTAGCTTTACTTGTTGTTCTTTGGGAAGTACATAAACGGATTGTGAATCGGAAAAATTAAAGGCCGCAACCCCTTCAATGTTCATCTCATTGCTTAATAAATTAAGGGTGGCATTGGGCCTACCGGCAATAACACTAGAAAGCCGAATTACATCATAATCTTTGGCTTTTTTGTTCATTATAATGTAGTTGAACAGCTTTTCGGTTATGACCGCACTATCGGTCTCGAAATCATAGACAAGGAACCCTTGATCATGCAAATCGATAAAGGCATGCTGGATGGCTTGTGGGTTACAATCCCAAACCTCGCAATAGTCTTTTAATGAAAATTTACGGCGCTCGGGCGTTATGTATTTGGCTTTGCGAATCCGATTCAAATCTTGTAACTGCTTAGAAACCTTGGCTATTTGCTCGTCATTTTTAGGTTTAGCGAGGTACAATTTTTTGAGCATTTTTTGCAAATTTTCCACCGCAGGATCGGTTGGCATTCTGTTATAGAAGGCATAAATTTTCTCTATCGGGTTGGCCGTCAAAGCCCCTTGGATTTTATCGTAATAGATTTGACGAAAAAAATCGTTCGACTCAAAAAAGGCAGGCTTATCGTTATTAAAGTTATCAAAATCCACAAAAGGCTCGTCGATTTTCCAAGACACGGTTTGCACGTCGATACTCATATTATGATAATCGTTTTGAAAAACACCCCGTTGCAATCCGTCTTCCCCTTTATTCACCCGCAAGCGGTTTTGAGCATAATTAAAGGTAATGTCAACCGAGGGGTGAAAAATTCCCCCTTGGGTATCGAGATACATGGTAAATTCTGACTTTTTAGACAAGGCAACTCCATCTCGTATTTGAAAACCTTTGCTTTTCAACGTCACCTTTTTTTCATTCTTAAAATAAATATCAATATACGAGGGCTTGCCATCGACCGTATTGGTTTGAATGGTTTTTCCAAGCAAGGTGAAACCGCCCGTAAAAATGGAACTTTCGCCCACAATTCCTTTAATTTTCAATTGGTTATCAAATGAAGTAAACTGTGGAAACTTCGAGGCTTGTTTATTTCCCTCAGAGAAAAAATCGCGCACCTCGTCTTTATAAGAACCCTTAATCGGCTTTGCGAAGTATCGGGGGAAATTCAATAACACCGTATCCACTTGATAGCGATAATCGTTCAATTCGATTCGAAACTTCTTAAAACTCACACTTGCCTTTTCACCTGGAAAAGAACGCTGCAAACTCGTTTCGCCTCGGATGCCTTCCCATATACCCTCAGTGAGGTAACATACCCCTTTGGTTTTAATTTCTATGGTATCGTTAACGGCAATACCCCGCAACAATACTTCCTCAAAAACAACGGCCAAACGGCCTTTTATCATTTTCAAATCGTACCGCGTGGAATCAAACTGCCAATACCGAGTGGTTTGTTGGTGCAATTTGTTTTCCTTAAACAAACTTTCGGTTAAGGTTAAGAAATCTAGGTATTCTTTATTGGTTTGCTCCACAAGGGCCGTTGCAATACCCATCCATTGTTGGAGCAAATCCTTGTTAAAACTGGACTCCAAACTTCGGGTATAGTTCGCATAAAAAAGCTCAAAATAAGGCGTAAGTGTCATGCCTTGCTCGAGCATCTTATTCGACATTAGAATCAAATACCGTTGTTGTTCGGGGTTGTACTTTCCGTTTAACCAATTTTGTTCAAAAGCCTCAAACGAGGCGATCGATTTTTTGTCTTTAAGAGTCGTATACTTTTCTTTCAGTTCTTGAATAAAAACCAGTGGATCGTTATTAAAGCGTCGTGCATCTTGGGCGCGCAGCGAAGGTTGTAATAAGAATAAAAATGCAATCAGGACCGAACCAAGATATTTCATAAACGATGTAAATATAAAACGAAAAAAAGTTCTGCATATTACGCAACACCAAATACAGCGAAAAAACACGCTGTATCCCAAGCGGTCTTTACAAAATAATACCGGCAATTGACGCTTGAAATTTTGCGGTAAAATATCAGCAAACGACTTATTGTAAGTCATTTGCTGATATACTAAGACCTTATAAAAGGATTATTGAATCCTTATTGCGCGGCTCTAATAATATCGAAGAAATCTCTAGGCTTTAAGCTAGCGCCTCCAATAAGTCCCCCATCGATATCGGGTTGGCCGAATATATCTTTGGCGTTATCGGGTTTTACGCTACCTCCGTAAAGAATTCGAGTGGCATCGGCAACGGGTTGACCGTATTTTCCCGCTAACCACTGTCGCACGAATGCGTGAATGTCTTGCGCTTGTTGGGCGGTGGCTGTTTTGCCCGTTCCAATGGCCCAAACGGGTTCATACGCAATTACCACCACATTCATTTCATCTGCACTGATGGAGTCCAATCCTTCTTCTAGTTGCAATTGAAGGACTTCCAAAAACTGATTATTCTCACGTTCGGATAGACTTTCTCCGATACAATAAATCGCAATAAGTTCCTCAGTTACAGCCGCTTTATTTTTAAGGGCACAAACAGCACTGGTTTCATTATAATACTGGCGGCGTTCGCTATGACCAATAATTGCATGGGTAACTCCTGCACTTTTCAGCATGGCTGCGGACCATTCACCGGTGTAGGCTCCTTCTTTGTGTTCATTCACATTTTGGGCACCGATGGTAATTTCACTACCTTCCACCAATCGCGCAGAAGACGCTAAGGCGAGGGCGGTAGGACAAATAACTATTTGAGCATGGTTATGACGAAATTCATCGCGAACTATTCCTCGGATTTCGGTTATCAAGGCCTGACTTTCGGTCAGATTTTTATGCATTTTCCAATTTCCTACAACGAGCGTTTTTCTCATTTTGCAAAGTTACGCTATTTGATCAGGGTTTTGAATTTCCTTAACCCATTGCAATGCAATTTGCAGTTGTTCTTTTTGCGAAATATGCGAATTATTAAGTAAACGATAATCGGCGGTTAATGTGAGGGGGCTGTCGGCGCGATTAGAGTCGATTTCATCTCGTGATTTTAAATTTGAAAGAACCGCGTTTAGCGTAATGTCGGAACCAGTGGCTACCAATTCTTTATACCGGCGTTCTGCACGTATTTCTGCATCGGCCGTCATGAAAATCTTTAGTTCTGCTTGAGGAAAAACAACAGTTCCGATATCCCTTCCATCCATTACCACGCCTTTTTGCGCGCCTAATTTTTGCTGCATTTGAACAAGGGTTTTACGCACTACAGACAAGGCGGCGACATCGCTTACCACCGCAGCTACATCCATTTCACGGATGCGCTTTTCAACAGATTTGTTATTCAAATAAATCTCAAAGCGTCCGCTATGCTCGTTTTTAACAAACTCGAGTTGAATTTGTGATAAGGCTTGTGCTACTTGGTTCTTATTTTGAGAAATGATTTCGTTTTCCAAAAAATACAGAGCCACGGCTCGGTACATAGAACCCGAATCTATAAACGTATAACCCAGTTCGTGTGCCAGTTCACGTGCCAATGTACCCTTTCCACAAGAACTATGTCCGTCTATGGCAATATTAATTTTTGAATGCATGTATTATTGATAAAACGAAGGAATAATCGACAAACTCAAGGTATTGGTATTTTGACCGGGAAACAGCGAAGCGCTGCCGTAGGTAAGATGGTATTTCCATAACTTAAGGCGAACGCCCCATCCAAAACCAGCCAATCCTCCCCTAACCGCGGGAGCCATTTCTTGCCTTCTTTGGTGGTTATATCCCACTAATAATCCCAAATGTTTACCCATAACCAACTCTCCGCCTAAGGCAATATGTCGGGCTACTTTATCTGCGAGACTCGCCCCGGGAACGACTACCGACAAACCTCCGATATCCATAATATTACTAGATAAATATTGGTTATAGGTCATGCCCATAAAACGCTGTAACGAATGCAACGTTGCATGAAAGCGAAAGGGCATGTGCAGGGGTTTATACGAAGCCCCTATCGCAATATTGAGAGGTAAAGGTTCGCGATCGGCCCCACGGTAACTTACTAATTGAAGTCCCAAATTTTTGACCACCATTCCAAAATGCACGCCCGAATCGGATCGCGAATAATGGGCGCCTAAATTCAGCATGGCGGCGGTAGACACGAAGGGACCTAAAACGGCATAGGTAAATCCGGTTTGTGCCCCCAACACCAAGCGCGAATCAAATTCTCTAGAGTACCCCAAGGTAAATTTCATTTCGTTCGCCGTAATTTCCCCCAAAGAATTTCCCCCAGGATCAAACGATGCCATTTTACCGTAGTCTAAGTATTGGGCATGAAAAGACACATTGTGTTTTTGATTAATGTTGTGCGCATATCCGGCTCCACCTATACGAACGCCAGGAACCACGGTTCCATAAGAAGCGCCAAACTGTTGGTGCAGTGATTTGTTCAACAAGGCTGGATTATCGAGTGCAAATTGCACGTCGGATAAGGGCAAGGCGAGTAAATGACCGCCCCAAGCCATAGACCGGGCATGTAGCGGTAAATTCATTATGGGCATGACCCCACTGCCGCCAATTTGCGCCCCAACCGGGCTTTGACTTACGAATACAAATAGAAAAAGTACGAAATATCGAATCATGCTTTGCAAAAATAGGGTTTATTCCGAACTTCGCACGCTCGTGGATACAGGCATCATATTTGGTTTAGAAAATCTTCATAGCAAGGGTTATGTGCTTACCCAAGGCACCTTTGACGGGGTGCATATAGGGCATCAACACGTTCTTAATCAGGTTGTTGAAGAGGCGAAAAAACAGAACTTGCCCAGCATGTTACTTACCTTCCATCCCCATCCACGCAGCATCGTTCAACCGGAAATGGGAAATCCACAAATTCTCTCTTCCATTCAAGAAAAAGCGCAACGGGTACTAGACTCGGGCATTGATGTGGTTTTGGTACTCGCCTTTACGGAGGAAATTTCTCAATACAGTCCCAGCGAATTTATTGAGCGCATTTTATGCGAACGCATTGGCGTGAAAAGTATTGTAGTAGGCTACGACCACCGATTTGGGAAAAATCGAGAAGGGCGATTCGAGAATCTCACGGCCCTGTCCGCGCATTACGGATTTACCGTATTAGAAATAGCGGCGCACGAAATTGATAACATTGCCATATCCTCAACCCGTATCCGACGTTTTTTAAGCGAGGGAAACTTGGAGCGAGCTAATGATTTATTGGGTTATGATTATCCGTTGAGTGGCGAAGTGATTCACGGACAAAAAAGAGGCCGTACAATTGGCTTTCCCACTGCCAATATCCAACTCGAGGAGCCCCACAAATTAGTGCCCCCTAACGGCGTGTATGCGGCACACGTAACCATCGGCCTTATAACCTATCCAGTGGTGATGAATATAGGAGTACGACCAACGGTAAATGGCACCGAAAAAAGCATCGAAGCGCACATAATTGGCCTTGATCAAGACCTCTATAATCAAAGAATTCAAGTTCACTTGCGGTTTTATTTAAGAAAGGAACGTAAATTTGCAAACTTGGAATTGTTAAAAGAACAAATCCAATACGATGTCAATCATGCAGTTCAAATCCTTTCTTAACCCGTATACCCTTTGTTTTGTTCTTGGGATTTTCCTAAGCCCCTACACGGGTTTTGCCTCTCCCGATACCGATAGTTTACAGCGCTTAGTTGAACCCGAATTAACCCAAACGACCCAACGTTTTTACCCCGAATTATCCTTTGATTACGCCTTCGATTTAGACGCGCTCAACCCCTACCGATTCGACGTTTCTACCCTACAAGATACTTTTTTACTCGTAATGGCCGACAGCCAATGTGGATTTTCCTTCCCCCATTGGGGAAAAGTTAACTCTACATTTGGATGGAGAAAAGGCCGCGTGCATTCCGGCATAGATTTACAAATAGAATGGGGCGATACCATTAGGGGGGCCTTTGATGGCGTCGTGCGGGTGAGTCAATTCCACAAAGCCTACGGAAATTTTATTATCATACGCCATTACAACGGACTAGAAACCCTTTACGCCCATTTGCAATCGCGATTTGTAGTTCATGGAGACGCCGTTTCCGCAGGTCAGATTATCGGACAAGGAGGCAGTACGGGTCGCTCAACCGGGGCACACTTGCACTTTGAAACCCGTTTTTTAGGTCGACCTATAGACCCAGAAACCTTCATCGATTTTGATGCGCGCTGCTTGAAATCTACGGTTGCTAGCGTTCATGCGGGCAGCTTCGATATTCCCCAAACAAAAAAAAGCCAACGAATGTTCTAAAGTTTTACGTTTATGATTCGGGAATCCACCCGTAATCGGTAAATTTGCGTTTTAACAGTGAGCATTCAAGTAATACAATTAACCAAAACCTACGGCAAACAACAAGCCGTGGACCATATTGATTTTCATGTAGCTACCGGCGAAATCGTCGGTTTTTTGGGTCCTAACGGGGCCGGAAAATCTACCACCATGAAAATGATTACCGGATTTATTCCCCCAAGTTCTGGCGGTGGTTCTGTTTGCGGTATCGATATGGTTGAAAACAGCCTCGAGGTTCGAAAAATCGTAGGTTATTTACCTGAAAACAATCCCTTGTATCCGGAAATGTATATTAAGGAGTATTTGACCTTCATGGCAGGTTTATCAGGTGTTTCCGACGTAAAAAAAGCGGTTACTGACGCTATCGCACTCACCCGACTTGGACCAGAACAACATAAAAAAATAGGACAGTTATCTAAAGGATATCGCCAACGCGTAGGCCTCGCCCAAGCCCTCCTTCACAACCCTAAAGTACTTATATTAGACGAACCCACCAGCGGACTTGACCCCATACAAGTTGCCGAAATGCGCAATGTAATTACCGATTTAGGGAAGGAAAAAACAGTTATGTTGAGTACCCACATCATGCAAGAAGTAGAGGCCATGTGCGAACGTGTTATAATGATTAACAAAGGCAAAATCGTGGCTAATGAGACGCTTACTTCCCTTAAGGAACGCCACAAAGGCAGTTTAGAAGATATTTTCAAACAATTAACGCATCATGTGGACCTTATATAAAAAAGAAATACGGAGCTTTTTGGGTTCCCTTATTGCCTATATCGTGATGGGTGTTTACCTGGTTTTAACAGGGCTTTTTCTTTGGTTCGTTGATGGAAACAATGTGTTTGACCTAGGCATCGCCTCCTTGCAGGTAATGTTTGACATTGCGCCTTACATCTTGATTTTCTTAGTTTCGGCAGTTACCATGCGCAGTATATCTGATGAAAAAAGACTCGGAACCTTAGAAATTTTAACGACCAAACCCATTACCGATACCGCAATTATTCTATCCAAATTTTTCGCATCGCTCACCCTCATTTTATTCGCCCTTTTACTAACGAGCGTTTACGCCTATACCATTTCCCAACTAGCCAATCCCATAGGCAACGTTGATATGGGATCTATGTTGGGTAGTTATTTAGGACTATTGTTACTGGCCGCTTGTTACACCGCAATCGGTTTGTTTAGCAGTTCCATTACCGACAATCAAATAGTAGCGCTGTTAACAAGCATGGTAATCTCCTTCTTCTTTTATGCTGTATTGTCGATGCTCGGCGACGTATCTTGGCTCGACTCTATTGGAAGAAGTTTGGCCTGGTTTGGGTTGGAATTTCATTACGATTCTATCAGTCGCGGTGTCGTTGACACCCGTGATATTGTGTTTTTTGGCGGCTTTACCGCTATTTTCTTAGGATGTACCCAATTGGTTTTTGAAAGCAGAAAATGGTAAGAAAACACACCAACCGAAAAATACAATCCTACCTCAATTTTGGGGTATTGTTGTTGCTTGTAGGCCTTGTTAATGTATTGGGAAATATATACTACCAACGTTTTGACCTAACCGAAGAAAAGCGCTATACACTCAGCGAAACCAGTAAAAAGCTAGCCAAAGCACTCAAAGAACCCGTTTATATTAAGCTTTACCTCGACGGAGAAATGTCGGCCCGCTTTAAACGACTCAAACTCGAAATTCGCGATTTGGTGTTAGAGTTCCGAGAAGCCAGCGGTCAGCAAATCGAATTGGAAATCATCGATCCCATAAAAGGCCTTTCCGAAAATGAGATGGAAGAAGTGTTTCAAGATTTCGTACAACGTGGCGTTCAGCCGGTGCGGGATGTTGATAAGGAAAAAGGCGACGAAACACGCATTAAATATTTATTGCCAGGAGCCGAACTTTTTTACGGGGAAAAACGAGGCAGTGTTAACTTTTTTGAATTCGACGTGGCCAAAACACCCGATGAAAATATTAACAAAGCCATTGATAATATCGAATATGAAATTGCCAACGGACTGCGTCAAGTTTCCCAAGAAAAATCCAAACGCATCGTTGTAGCCGAAGGCAATGGCGAAATGATTGGACCTGAGGTTAACAGTTTCGCCGGGGAGCTCATGAAATATTATCAAATTTCATCGTTAAACCTCAATTTTAGCGATCCAGAGGCCGCAAGACCTTGGGCTGCCGACATTGAAAAGAATCCGTCTAAAGCCGATGAAATTTTCGTAAATGGATTACACGGTCGTTTAAATCTCAACGACTTACTACTCATCATTAAGCCCTTGAACGATTATAACGATCAAGAATTGTATTTGATTGATCAATTCATGATGAAGGGGGGGCGCGTTATGTGGTTAGTGGATCCGGTGCACATGGAAATTGATAGTTTCAGGAATTACAAACAAGTGTTAGCCATGAACCGTAATTTAGAGAATATACAATCGCTCTTATTTCATTACGGATTGGTCCTCAAGAATACCCTTTTGGCGGATTTGAATTGCAATCGCATTCCTATTCCCGCTTCTGGCCGTATGGAATTAGTAGATTTTCCATATTTCCCACTTTTACAGGGAAGTCCCCAAGAACACCCGATTTCCAAAAACATTGGAGCGGTTTGGTCCCAATTTCCCGCCCATATAGAACCTAAAATTCGTCCTAATTTAGACATTATCCCGCTATTGGTCTCTTCCCCCTATTCGAAAATCATCAATACCCCCGCCCCTATTGATTTGGAATCCGTGTACATGCAAATGCGCGATCCAGAGGCACGTAAAACCTATGTTTCTGGGGAAAAAATCGCCGCAGTTTTAATGGAAGGTACCTTTCAATCCCGATACCAATACATGAAAAAATACGGCAACATCCCGTATCTAAAAGAGGGCAAAAGTAAAATGATATTAATTGCGGATGCCGATATTGCGCGCAACCCCGTTGATACGCGCGGCAGCACCTATCCAACCGGCTATGACAAAATAAGCCAATTTACATTTGCCAACAAAAAATTCTTACTCAATTGTGTGGATTACCTCATCGACGATAACGGACTTATCGAAATCCGCTCAAAGGAACGCCGTGTACGCTTATTAGATCCCGAAAAAAGCAAGGAAGAACGTGCTTACTGGCAATGGTTTTCGATGCTGTTGCCCTTGGGTTTAATGTCATTTTTCGGCCTCATAAACTATTTCCTCCGCATCAAGCGTTATACGTAAATTAAGTCATGTACGAATTCATAGAAGGCAACCTCGAATCCCTTACCCCAACTCATGCGGTAATCGAATGCCAAGGCATTGGTTACTTGACTCATATAAGTTTAAACACCTTTGAATCCATCAAAGGCAATCCGCGCGTGCGCTTGTTTATAGACCAGGTTTTCAAGGTCGAAAATCAAAATCCCGTGGCCATACAACTTTATGGCTTTTCAGACCCCGATGAACGGGTGATGTTTCGATTACTAACCTCCATCAGCGGGGTTGGAAATAACACGGCATTGATCATGTTGTCGAGTTTAGACCCTGAATCCCTTACACAAGGCATTCTGAGCGGCAACGTTGGACTGTTAAAAAGCATCAAAGGGATAGGCGAAAAAACCGCCCAACGGATAGTGCTAGAATTAAGAGATAAGTTAACCGGTAAAAAGTTCGCCGGCAGTTTGCCAGGCATTGGGGGAAGTTCCGACCAAATGAGTGAAGCGTTAACCGCTTTAAGCGTTTTAGGTTATCCCAAAGCCGCCGCCGAAAAAGTATTATTACGGGTCAGCAAAGACCTAGGAGGGTTAGCCACCGTTGAGGAATTAATCAAAAATTCGTTAAAAATATTATAAGTTGCGCGTTTACGAACAAAATAAAAGCACTTCCCGTTCGGGAATTCGTAGCCAAATAGGTTTGCGACTGCTGGGTGTAGTTTTATTGTTTTTAATCGCCATTCCTAACGTTTGGAGTCAAACAGATACCTCAAAAAACACATACAAAGTCAAATCGGCGGGCAGCAACGATCCCAATAAGCAAAATTCAAGTAATATTGACTTAGACGATCCGTTGTTGGTGACTTGGAAATATAACCCCAAGAGTAACCGTTATGAATCGTTTAAACAAGTGGGATCTTTGAGCTATCCCACAGGCGAATCGCTGTCGGTGACTAAATTTTTCCAACAAAAGAACGCCGAAAATAACGCCGCTTACAATCGTACTAAGTCACAAAATACCGATTATTCTCAAGCCATAAACAAAGGCGGCATTACCGAATATATTAAGGCGGAACTGGGCAATCCAACCGTTTCCAAGATCTTTGGAGCTGGGGGTGTCGACTTTCAATTAACCGGATCTGCGATGGTTAAATTGGGGGGTACTATTAACGAATACCGCAATCCTAATTATAGCAAACGCCAACAAAAATATTTCGTTCCCGTATTTGATCAACAATTACAAATTGCCGCCAATGGCAGTATCGGTGAATTTGTAAAATTGGGAATCAACTATGATACCGAAGCGCAGTTCGACTTCGACAATCAAACCAATTTGGGTTGGAAAGGCAAGCCCGATGGGATTTTAAAAGACGTTCAGGTTGGTAACGTAAACCTGAATTTACCCACGCAACTTATAAAACCTGCAAATAATTTATTTGGATTTGCGAATAGTATGCAATTTGGGAAAACCACCATCAAAACCGTTTTCTCACAAAATAGAGGTCAGAGTACCGAAACGGTACTTAAGGGAGGGGCCCAAATGAATGAATTTAAAATGACCGCCGATAACTACGATCAAAATCGGCACTTTTTCTTATCTCAATTCTTCAAAAATCAATACGACCAATCCTTAGAAAACCTACCCATCGTAGCCAGCGGCGTTATTATTAACCGAGTTGAAGTCTGGATTACCAATCGAAATGCCAATGTTGAAACCCCACGAGATATTTTATGTTTCCAAGATTTAGGGGAATCAAAACCCTATCGCAGCTCGCTTGGTGGCAGTCCGAATCCCGCTTCTGATAATACTTCGAATGGCCTATTTTCTAGCATCCAAAATAACGATGCCATGCGCAGACTTGGTTCTGCTATTGATGAAACCTACCGGGTATTTCCCAATTTCGAACAAACCGTAGATTTTGACCTGTTGAACTATGCGCGTCAGCTGAAGAATACCGAATACACATTGAACACACAATTGGGCTATATTTCCTTAACCCAACCCTTGAATAACGACGAAATATTAGCCGTTGCCTTCGAATATACCCATAACGGCAATACCTATCAAGTAGGAGAATTCTCGCGCGATATTCCCCCAGGAGATCAGCGTTTGTTGTATTTAAAGATGTTAAAAGGGAATACCATTCGCACCCAATTGCCGATATGGGATTTAATGATGAAAAACATCTACAGTCTTAACACGTATTCCTTAAGTTTAGAAGATTTTAAATTCAATGTCATTTACGCCGATGATACCTCCGGAGCCGATTACAATTATATGCCGGTGGGAACGGCAAACTTACCCCAATTGGCCAATGGATTGCCACTCATTCGGGTACTAGGGTTAGACAAGCTAAACCGGCAACAGGAAGCAAAACCCGATGGGATTTTTGATGCTATTGAGGGAATTACGATTGAAAAAAAGACCGCCCGAATCATCTTCCCCGTGGTGGAGCCGTTCGGCGACTTCCTCCGAAAAAAGTTTGAAGACCGCGGCGATTTGGCCGATTTCTATTGCTTTGATGCGCTTTACGACTCTACCAAGTTTTTGGCCAAGCAAGATGTTAAACACAATAAGTTTTTCCTGCAAGGAAGTTTTAAAAGTTCCAATGGCGCGGAGTTATTCTTAGGAACTACTAATTTACAAAGGGGCTCGGTGCGGGTTACGGCCAACGGTCGACCCTTGCAAGAGGGTATGGATTACGAGGTGGATTATGCGATGGGCCGAGTGCGGATTATTAATCAAGGCTTGTTGCAAGGCGGTGCGGAGATTCGGGCGTCGGCAGATGGACAAAGCATGTTCAATATCCAACAAAAAACCCTTTTGGGAGGTCGGGTAGAACATAAATACTCCAAAAATCTTCAGATTGGTGGTACCCTTTTACATATGTACGAAAGGCCGCTGACCTCAAAAACAAATTTCAATGAAGAACCCCTTTTGAATACCATTTTTGGTGCCGATTTGGCTTATAGTTCTAAATCGCGTTTTTTAACCAAACTGATTGATAAGCTGCCCTTCCTTGAAACCAAAGAAATCTCCAATGTTACGGCGTATGCCGAATTTGCACAAATCATACCCGGCAATCACCGCTCTCAAGGGGATGAACGAGGCGTTTCCAATTTAGAAGATTTTGAAGCTGCGGAATTGCAAAATGACTTTAAAGTAGTAGGTAACTGGACCGTAGCGAGTATCCCCCAAAAACAACCCGATTTATTTCCAGATGCTTCATTAACCGACAAATTCCATTGGCTTGATAAGCACGCGAATTTAAGCTACTACACCATCGACCAATTATTTTATAGGGATGCAGATATGCCCCCGAATATTCAAAATCGGGTTGATGAAATTCTCTCGAACCCGTACATGCGTCAAGTTGACCAACGGGAGGTATTCCCAGAGCGTAATTTCCCACAGGGTACCCCTACCATACTGCCCACGCTCGATTTGGCATTTGATCCGTACACAAGGGGTTTGTATAACTACAATTTTAACGATGCGGATATCGACAGCGACGGCCGTTTGCTCAATCCCCGCAAAAGCTGGGCCGGCATCATGCGCCGCGTTGATCAGAACGATTTCGAGGCCGCCAATATTGATTACGTAGAAATCTGGCTCATGGATCCACTAATGGATAATCCGAATTTACAAGGCGAACTCTTGTTTCACTTGGGAAATGTGAGCGAAGATATTTTGCCCGATCGCAGAAAATCATTTGAGAACGGCTTGCCTTCACAGGTAGGCAATAAGGAAGAAATTGACACCACCCAATTCGGTTTCATTGGCACCAGTCCACAAATCAATTTTGCTTTCGACAACGACCCTAACAGCAGACAACGTCAAGATTTAGGTCTTGATGGCATGAGCGACGAGGAGGAACTTGCCTTTTTTGATAGTGTTTATATCAAACAATTGGAATTGAATTTCGGCAATACGAGCAAAATTTATCAAGACGCGAAAAAGGATCCGTCAAATGATAATTTCTTACATTACCTAGAGGAATCTTACAACCAAAGCGATGCTGATATTGTACAACGCTATGGCCGATATCAAGGCATGCAAGGGAACAATTCCACAGAAACATTCACAGGTCAATACTCGGATATGCCAAAATCTTCATCCACACAGCCGGATTATGAAGATATTAACCGCGATTTTACCATGAATCAAAGCGAAGATTATTATCAGTATCGCGTGAAAATTTCAGCCGCCGACTTGCAAATAGGTCGCAATTTCGTATCCGATATCGCAAGCAATAATATCACACTGCGCAACGGTCAGCAGAAAGAAATAAAATGGTATCAATTAAAGATCCCGATTCGAGAATTCGAAAAAGCATACGGTAATATTTCTGATTTCAAGAGCATCCGTTTTATGCGCATGGTAGTGACCCAATTCAATGATCCCGCCGTTTTGAGATTTGGCTATATTAATATGGTTCGTGCCGATTGGCGTCGTTATACCAATTCTCTGAAAAATCCCGGCGTGATTGTTCCTGCCGACCCTAACGACGGCACTAAATTCGTAGTCAGCACCGTTAATTTAGAAGAAAATAGCAAAAGAAGTCCCATTGCCTATGTAGCCCCTCCTGGAATCGAGCGGGTTCAAAATATGGCCAGTTTGGGGACGGTTTTAGAAAACGAACAAGCTCTTTCCCTAGTTACCTGTAACTTAATGCCTGGCGACGCTCGTGGTGCCTTTAAAACCGTGCAATACGATATCCGCAACTATTCACGTATGCAAATGTTTGTACACGCTGAAGAGTCTGAACCCAATACCATCCTAGACGGTGAAGTGTCTGTAATTATGCGTTTTGGTACAGATTTGACCAATAACTATTATGAATATGAGGTGCCGTTAAAAATGACACGCGGTTTTATTAGTTCGAATACCTCGGGCGCCGATAACCTCATTTGGCCTAATGACAATCTCATAGATTTAGAATTTCAAAAGCTGTATGACTTAAAGATTGATCGACAGAATAATGCCTGGCCTATGACGGCACCGTATATAAAGCCCATAGAAAAAGGGAAAATTACGGTTATGGGTTTGCCCGATTTAAGCAACGTGCGGGTTATGATGATAGGGCTCAAAAACAACAGCCCCACACCGAAATGTTTTGAAATATGGACCAATGAACTTCGAGTAAAAGACATTGCCAACTCAGGCGGTTGGGCCGCTCTTGCCAATTTACAAGCACAACTCGCAGATTTTGGTCAGTTAAACCTATCGGGTTCTATTCGAACTATCGGATTTGGAGATGTAGACAAAAAGCTCAATGACCGCAGTTTAACCAATAACTACAATTACGACATTGCCTCCAACTTAGAGTTAGGCAAGTTTTTCCCTGTCACCGCAGGGGTGAGTATTCCCATGTATGTAGGTTGGTCTGAAAGTTTTGTAAGACCTAAATTCAATCCCCTTAATCCCGACATTAACTTAGAAAATTATCTGTCCGCCCTCTCTTCAGAAACCATAAGAGAATCTATCAGAAAAGCGGCAGAAGACTATAACTCTCTTTTCAGTTTCAATATAAACAACTTTAAGGTAGCCACACCTGGAAATAAAAAACCGATGCCTTGGTCGGCATCTAACTTTAACGGCAGTTATAGTTATCAGAGTAATTACCGCCGCAACCAACAGATTGAAGAATACTTTATCAATACGACACAAGCCACTTTGGGATATGCCTATTCTATAAACACCAAATTCATAACCCCATTCAAACAACTCAAAAGCAAACATTTACAACTGATACGAGACATTAACTTCAATATTTTGCCCTCCTCGTTCACGTCTCAAATGCAATTGAATCGGTTATACAGCGAAAACCAAGCCCGAAATAACAACAACTTTAAGCAAGTAAATCCGCGGTTATTTGATAAGAATTTTACATTAAACAGAAATTACAATACCGCAATTCCCTTAACGCGTAGCATTAACTTGAATTACGTAGCCAATGTAGAGGCGCGTATAGAAGAACCTTTCGGGAAAATTGATTCCAGAGAAAAACAGGATTCCGTGCTATCCGAATTTAAAGGATTTGGACGCACCAGCCGATTCTATCAATCGGTGAATCTTACCTATACCCTGCCATTTTCTAAAATTGGCTGGCTCAAATGGATTAATGCCAGCGCTACCTATAACGGTAGTTTCGAATGGCGAATGGCTCCACCCGCTTTCACCACGCTTGGAAATACATTACAAAATAGTCAAGATATTAACGTCACCTCCCAGTTCAATTTCACGCAACTCTACACGAAAATTCCTTGGCTACGCGATTATCGCAAACCCACACGGGTATCAGAAAAACCGGATGCCGATGATCTCGACGACGATAAAAACGCAAGTGCTTTAAAGCGGGGTAAAACAAGTATGAAACCTCCCCACCCTCTGAAAATTATTGTGGGTGACTTTTTGACCATGTTTAAAAATGCCAACGTGAATGTGAACCAAAAAGACAATAATCAATTACCTGGTTTTGCACATCGACCTGATTATTTTGGTTTCAATTTCCGACACTTAGAACCTGGAATTGGATATGCGTTTGGCTTGCAAGATCCGAATATGCGGTACAAGATGGCCGAAAGTGGCTCCTTGCGCAACGACACCCGTCAAGCTAATTTTTATCAAAGTAATTTTACCCGCAACATTTCCGGTAACGTTACCATCGAACCGCTGAAAGATTTCCGAATCCGATTGAGTTTCCTCAGAAACGAAACCAAAGGCGTACAAAGTGTTTTCAAATATGACGGGACCCAATGGATGGATCAAGGCTTAACAGAAACGGGTATGTTCTCAATTTCAGGTATGTTTCTTTCTACGCACTTCGTGAAGGACATTTCCCAAAATGAAAATCATCCCAATCCTGTTTTTGATGCGTTTTTGGCCAATCGATATACGGTGGCGAGCCGACTTCAATTGCAAGATTCTCGCATCGGGGCTACTTTAATTGATTCGGCTACTGGATTTCCAATGGCTTACAGCAAAACGTCGCAAGACGTAATTTTAGGCGGTTTCTACGCTGCCTACAGTGGTTTAGATGTAGGTCGTACCGAATTGGGCATTTTCCCTACTTTGCCTATGCCCAATTGGAATATTGACTACAACGGACTTTCGAAATTGCCCTTTTTAGAGGATATATTTACCAATATCAATATTAAACACGCCTATAAAGGCACGTATTCCGTTGGTAATTATCAACGCAACTTGAAATTTGACAAAACCGCTGCCCCGGAATCTGGCACTGATTTTATTCCCTTATATCAAATTGCTGACGTAACCATCTCAGAAGGTTTCTTCCCACTCATTGGATTAAACTTCACGACTAAAAACAACTGGACACTCGGAATGGAATACAAGCGTAATCGTATATTGAAATTATTCGCTTCAAGTTTCAACCTTACAGAAATGCGCCAAAATGAATTCACGTTAAATGCCGGTTACCGCGTTACTGGATTAACGCTACCCATAAAACGAAAAGGACGTCGTATTTTCCTACCTAATGATTTCCGTTTCGACTTAGCCATAAGCATCAGCGACAATACCACCATCATTCGCAAAATAGATGTCAATGTGAACCGATATACCGCGGGTATGATGAACATACGAATTAATCCCTCCATAACGTATCAAATCAATCAGAAAATAAACTTGGCCGCTCGATACAATCGAAATATCATGGATCCAAAAATCGCAACCCAATTTTATACCTCATTAACCGACTTTGGTATTGAATTGCGCTATACGTTTAACTAATGGAACCCTATAGAAAAATCCAATCGCGCATCCTTTTTTTTCTCTTGGGAAACCTAATTTTCGGTAATGCAATTCTTAACGCACAAAACCAATTATTGATTCCAACGGGTTCTTGGCGCACCCACCTAAGTTACCACGCCCCTAAATTTTGTCAGGCCACTCAGAAATATGTGTATGCCGCTACCGACAATGGTTTGTGGCGAACGGATAATTTCGGACAGATGACGGTATTGCGCAAAACAGATGGGTTTTGGGCAAATGAAATCACGGCTATGAAGTTCAATGCCGAAAAAAACATCTTGGTTTTGGGTTATATAGACGGGGGAATTGACTTACTGCTCAACGATCAAAAAATAGTCCCAGTGATGGGCTTTAGAAACAAACCCCAGCAGGGAAACAAGCAAATCAATTCCATTTCCTTTATTGGGAATGATGCGATTATTGCAACAGAATTTGGCATTTTAATTCTTGATCTTAGTAAATATGAAATTCGGGATAGTTATACGTCCATTGGAGAATTCGGAAAACAAGAAGCCATCAAAAGCGCTTGTGTCGTGGCAGACTCCATTTATGTAGCCACGCTCGAGGGAATACGCCGAGCTCCTTGGAATCCTTTTGTAAACCTGAACGACTATCAGCAATGGCAAAATTTCAAAGAAATTCCCCTGCCCCGTTTTTTACACAATTACAACGATTCCCTTATATTCGAATCTGGTAACATCGTTTATTCCTACTTCCTCGGCTCCATTAAAGTCCTTACCAATGGCACCGAAGCCGTTGCGGATATATTCACCAATACCCAAGGCCTGCACATATTTAGACCCGGTAGCATTACGAATTTCAATCAAGGCGCTGTCAAAACGCTATACATTAATCTTGTGGTTAGTGCCACCCAAGCTCAAGATGGTAATTATTGGTTTTGCACAGGATTAAAAACCGGTATTATCAAAAAAGACCCCAACGGAGAACTTTCATTCCGACCTAATGGTCCGCCGAACCGCTCTATTTTTAACATGACGCAGTCTGGAAATACCCTGCTCAGCGCAGGCGGCGGTGTAAGTGCCACATTTGGAAACGCCTTCAATACCGCTGGGTATTATTTATACAATCAAGACGGTTGGAGGAGCGAACTCCCTTCCAACTTTAGCCGCAATTTATACGACTTTATTTTTGTGGCCCACAATCCACTAAACGACCGCTATTACGCGGCCAGTCATAGTTTTGGAATGATCGAGTTTTCCCAAGGAAACATAACCGCACGTTTTGATGAAACCAATTCCCCCCTGAAACGAATTAACGACAGTATGTTTATCCATATTGGCGGAATGGATATCGATTCAAAAGGTGGTTTATGGCTAGTTAACAGAAATAACAATAAGGCATTACTCTACAAAAACGCGGCAGGTACTTGGTTTTCACTGAACATGAGAAACAACGAAAACGACGTTATTGGATTGCACATCGATAACCTCGATCGCAAGTGGTTTATCATGCAAGGTGGCGGTATTTGGGTATTTCACGAAGGGGCCGACATTAACAGTCCTACAGACGACAAATGGATTAAAATACTCCAAAACAATGGCCTAGTAAGCAATCAAGTGCTTTCCATCAAAAGCGATAAGAACGATTATGTTTGGATAGGAACCAATCAAGGACTCAATGTATTCACCGGTAGAGATCCTTTTGTAAACCCTAAAATTGATCGTTTTATCGTAGAACAAGACGGATCTGTAGGCTATTTAATGGGTGAAGAGTATATCCGCGATATATTGGTCGACGGAGGCAACCGAAAATGGTTTGCCACCACCAACGGTGTTTTTTGCATCGATGAGTACGGCCAACGGGTTATTAAACATTTCACCAAGGAAAACAGTCCGCTGCTATCGAACCGCACTATTTGTCTAGGTCAAGTAGATTACTCCTCAGAACTCTTTATAGGTACCGATTTCGGAATTATATCCTACCAAAACGATGCCGGTAACGGCAATAACACCTTCGGAGAAATAAAGGTTTATCCCAATCCTGTTTATCCAAAATACGAAGGCGATATCACAATTGATGGATTGGCGCAAAATTCAGAAGTCCGCATTGCCGACGTGCAAGGCCGCGTGGTATTTCAAACTAAATCGAACGGAAGCAAAGCCATTTGGAATGGATTGCGCTTAGATGGCACCCGCCCGAATAGTGGCGTGTATTTTATTTTTGCCATTAACCAAGACGGCACAGAAACCGCTTTGGGGAAATTTGTTTTTATTCAATAACAACCTTTAGGCCGTCATAAGCCAAATCGATGCCATCGGGTAATTCCGAACACACTGCATCGTGGAAGCCTATTTGGTGACTCATATGCGTAAAATAGGTTTGCTTGGCCCCTATTCCCAATGCCAATTCGGTGGCTTCTTCGAGGGTAAAATGGCTAATATGTGGCGTTCTGCGCAGCGCATTCAACACCAATACTTCCACGCCCACTAATTTGGCTAATTCTTGCTCCGATATAAAATTGGCATCGGTGATATAGGCAAACTTCCCAAAACGAAATCCCAAAACAGGCAATCTATAATGCAGCACTTCTATAGGTTCAATAGGCAATCCAATTACCTCAAAAGGCTCATTTTCATGTATGAGATGAAAATCAACCAATGGAATTCCAGGATAGGGAACCTCTTGGAAAAAATAACTGTATTGGAGCTTAAAGGCATCTAGCACCCGTTTATGACAATAAACGGGAATGCGTTTTTGATTGTGATTGAAATTAATCGGACGAACGTCATCGAGTCCGCCGGTATGATCGCGATGTTCATGGGTGAATAGTACCGCATCTATGTCGTTAATACCCTCCCGTAATAATTGATACCGAAAGTCAGGCCCGGTATCGATGACAAGACTTTTATCTTTGTATTGCAGATAAATGCTGCTTCTTAAACGTTTATCCTTAGGGTTTTGACTCAAACACACGTCGCACTTACACCCAATTGGAGGAACCCCTTGAGATGTACCCGTACCTAAAAACGTTACCGTAAGCGCTTCGCTCATGCTTATGACTTCTGGGCTAGAAATCCCTTCAAATCCATAATGATACCCACTTCCATATTGTTTTCTTTTTTATCGTCGGAAGCCCAAATACTCAACCAATCGCAGGCATGTATTACCTCAAATAAAGAAGACAAACTTGAATCCTTGATGGGATATTGATAAATACGGTTCCCTTTTTCAGTCAAGAGCCGATTCAAGAACTCGAATCGCGCATTCACCCGTTCGTTATTCCCACTATTTAAAAACAAGAAATTATTATCTCTCTTCTGATAATAACTCTCAATCATATTGTGATTCGCCTCTGGCAATACGGACATAAAGGCCTCGCCTTTGGCATTTTCTTGAATTTGTTGACACACACGAATCCCCACCGCCTCAAACGCCGCATCGGTAACGATTACAAACGTATTGGCAATCTGATCTTGAAAGCAGGCATGCATTTCTTTCGCTCTTAAGATTGCTGTTTCGTGGTTCTTAAACTGCCCTTGCAAGGCGGTTAATGACGGTATCATATCTTTGCCTAACAATTCACCCAATATCAATAACAAGTTCGATAGCGCGAACCCTAAGGTCATACGGGGTTGATAACCCAAGGCAATCGTATACGTGGGCAACTCATACTTCTTAGCTAATTCCGTTAACGTGCCACCCGCGGCCATAATAATAATTTCACAACCTTTTTCTTGTGCTTCGCCAAACATAGTGAGCGTTTCCTCCGTGTTTCCTGAATAGGAACATAGAATGGCTAAAGTCTGTTCATTGGCATAAGCTGGAACGCTATAATCTGAAAATACCTCTACAGGAATCGGCATTTCATTGATAAAATACGCCCGTGCAATGCGTCCACCAATACCACTCCCCCCTAAACCACCGATAATTACGTTTCTGAATTTATGGATATTTTTTCCATGAGCACGGTAGTGATTAATGGCATATTCAAATTGTTCGGAAAAATTCTCAAGGGATTGTTCGTGTGTAATGGCTGACATATTACAAAAGTACAGCGATTTAACAATATTCGTGTCTTATCTCCTATTAATGCGACTAATTAATCCAAAAAAAAGCCGCTCCTAGGAGCGGCTTTGCTATATTTTAAATGCCTTTATTAATTATTCCACTCGAATTTGTATCGGAAATCTTGAATGTTTCCTTCACGCATCAATACTTCTTGCAATCGGTTTAACATATAGCTAGGCTGACGGCTATAATCGTCACCTTCAGGCGTATTATACACTGATGTGGGAATTTCTACCTTGTTTATTTTCGCGATCTTGATAATGGCTACCGACTCTTTTCCAATGATAGGATTGCTTGTAATCCCTTCTTTTAGACCAAAAACCGCACCCAATACACCAAATTCGCTTCCAATTTGAGGTAAAAATCCTTGTCCGAAACGGGCAACATCTAAATCTACCACGGTAGCGTTTAATTGCTGCGCCAACTTGTTAAAGTCTTTTTCTTTCGCATACGCCTCTTCCATCTTCTTTGCTAACAATTTGCCTTTTATGAACTTACGCACTTCTGGTTCTATTTGTTTGCGGACGCTTTGAGCGGTTGCATATCCCACGTGCTTCACATTTTCCAACTTAATAACCACGTGTTTAGTTGGAAACGCAAATATTTCGGAAATATCATTATTCGCTCGTTTCGCATCGAATAACCAATAATTCAACTGACGTATTTCACTCATATCAGAAATACCACCAATAGAACGCTGATCGGTACCAAACTCATTCGCTACCAAAGGAATTAAAGCAAACTTTTCTACTGCTTTATCAAATGTTTCTGGCTTGCTTGGGTCGATTTGATTTTTGAATTTGCGACTTTTTTCATCGACCAATTTCACGGTATTACTTCCTGGACCGATTTCCACACTGTTCATGGAAAAACGGATCATTCGGTAATCGGGATCGTCCATCATTTTCATGATGTGGAAACCGTATTCTGTTTTTACTAAACCCAACTGGTTTTTCGTCGCTGTTAAGCAAAAGTTTTTGTAGGCCGCTACATATTGATTGGGATTTGCCCAACCGTAAGTTCCACCTTTGCTCGCTGAACCTGGATCGCTAGAATAATCGGCCGCTAATTCGGCTATCGTTTTGCCACCGGCAACCATAGCGTAAACCTTTTTGGCTTCTACTTCTGCTTGAATGGAATCTTTGATTTCTGTTCCGTTTGGTAATTTACCCGCAAAAGGAATTAGAATATGAGAAACATTAACGACGGGAACTGAATCTTTAATTTCAGCTACTTTTTGATATACACTGAAAACACCTTCCTTATACACAGGTCCTACAACCCTACCCAAACGGGCATCCCATAAAGAATCCTTAACCACGGCTGGCATTTTGTCATTACTCAGATCTGAACGACGCACAAATCCGCTGGCACCCAAGGTATCGGGCTTTTCAGACATGCGTGCATAGCTTTGCGCAACACGTAAAGCGCGTGTTTGTGCATCTAAAGTGTCTTCTGTAGAGGGTACGATATTGAAAACCACGTATTTAAAATCACGCTTTTCTTGGGTGATTTTAAATTTCTCTTTATTTAGATCTAGATATTCCTTAACGTCTGAATCGGTTATTTTAACATCTCCATCCTTAATGAATTCAAGATTTACCGCTAGCAACTTACCGTTTACGCTTTCGTTTGAGCCTTTGTATTGGTAACCTTGCTCTACTTTAGTTGTAAACGCACGTGCTTTGGCAACATAGGTGGCATAACGGGTTTCAATCTCATTTTGGCGCATGCGATCAACATACGTGCCCAATTGTTTGCGCAATGTGGCGTTCGACTTTGCCTGGCGGAAAATATCTTCCACCTTCTTAGGATCAAACTGATTGTCGGTCTGAAAGGATGGATCCCCTTTTATAGATTCATCAGGATGCGCACCCACCATCAATTCGTTGATATCTTCGTCGGAAACCGCGATTCCGGACTT
The DNA here is from genome assembly GCA_945863965.1 of Chitinophaga pinensis. Lineage (GTDB taxonomy): Bacteria > Bacteroidota > Bacteroidia > NS11-12g > UBA955 > VMCP01. The sequence goes on from CAMBBZ010000001.1 coordinate 56,415, forward strand.
TTCAATTTGTGTCGAAACCGTTTTATTCTTTAACAAATCAAACCAAGAACGTTGGAATAGTTGACTAGACTTTTCTTTATCTAACTGGTAATTAGGATCGCGCTCGAGCTCTTCTTTATAATATTTGTCGGCAATTTTGAGAATTTCTGCCTCTTTAACTTTTTCTCCAGCTATGACGGCGATCACATCGCGATCTTCATCAATCTCTGGACCGTTACCTTTACCTGTTAACCAGTCGCCTACAATGAACAGCACCAAGGCTGACCCAATTACAATGGCTACCCATTTGGAACTTCTAAGTCTTTGTATAATTGCCATATCAAATATTGCTTGTTTTTAAAAAGAAAGCAAAAATAGGATTTCGGAACCGATAAAACAACCAAAAAACAAACCTTTCAGTCGCAATTCCTACTCAACCCAATAACGTTTGCGTATTGCTTTTTTATTCCGCCTAATAATTACGTTGTAAACACCTGAAGGCAGGCGATTTTTATGAATGAATATTTCTTGAAATTCAGATTCCCCAAAACCCTTTTCTCCATCGGACGTATATATCTGCTGGGCATACACTTTAGGTCCCGACTTTATCTCGAAGGTAAAGGACGTTTCACCAGGCATATTTGCCAAAAATAATACGGAATCCATATCGTCGCAGGGATTAATCATAAGCACCGGTTGTTGCTTTACGGGTTTTATCTTTTTACCCTTCCATTCTGTTAATTGTATCACTATTTTATTCGTGCGATCGTCAAAGGCAGTAACTGCTACCATTCCCCCACCGGATTTGGCCGTTGCCAACGAAATATAATCTCCGTAAAAACGATCCTTTCCGGCAAGTGCAATGGGTTCCGGACTTAAGTTAATATTTACAGTGGCGCCCAAAGGCTTTAATTCACTAGTATTTACTTGAAAAAATCGACCCGACTGGCTGTGGCGCATGTCGTACCATATAGCACGGGGCAACCCTGTATTGCGGTCTAATGCCACATAAGGAAATAATTGATTGGCACCCGAAATGTCGTCGTCAACGCGCATGGCTTTCCCGAATCCACTCGTAGAAGAAGAAGCGACCTGATACCATATATCCCAATCTCCTTGAACAGACTTCGCGGCATAAACAACATACATACCGCCCTTCTCATCGCTGCATAAGAATGGCATCCCGTTGGCCCGCGTTAATCCCTGAACATCGTTTATATTCCAACCGCCTTTCATCGTTCCTAGGAAAACATCCTTCCCCCAATTACGCCCGGCATCGCTACTTTTATCGTACCACAAGGTATCGTTGCGAGACCAAACACAGACCAAGGTGCCGTTTGGAAAAACGCCCACGGTAGCGCCTTCTGCGGTTTGACTTCCGTCTTTGGCATCGCCTGAAACATCACTAATATAAACGGGCTCAGAAAAGGTGGCTCCTAAATTTTCGCTATACGAAAAACGAATCCGGCTTGAATCTCGGGGCGATTCACTTCCGTACTTATCAAATTCGGTCCACACCAAGTAAATATTATTGCGATACGGACTTTTAATGCCTTCATCAACAGTAAACCACGGTTTATCTTGCATTTTACCGTTTTTACCGATGCCCTTTGAATAAAACTCTACCCCATTGGTAGACCGTTCGAATACAATACAATCAAAAGACTCGGGATACGGTTTTTCTTCATTTTTAGCCAAATGGGCTAAGTAAATCATGCCATTTTTGGCTTTATAAATCACAGGATCTCCGTAAAAACCTTGGGTAGGTTTAACCGATATTGGGTTCCATTGGTTCCCTCGATTTAGGGTATGAAAGACTTGATTGTTATTGAAAGCCAACCAAATATCGCTTGGATCTTCTGCATTCATGGAAATACAGGGTTCATTGCCTTCAATAGGCGGATCCGATAAATAGGTAACCCGAATTTGTGCCCCAATAAAAAGGGGACAAAACAGCCAAACCAATGCCAGCAGCTTCATCCCCCGAAAATACACAATATAACTGAGTTTTAATCTCCTTTTGCCGCTAACCAACGCTCGGCGTCTAAAGCAGCCATGCAACCGGTACCCGCTGCGGTTACCGCCTGGCGATAAATTTTATCTTGGGCATCACCAGCACAAAACACCCCTTCAACGTTTGTACGGCTACTGCCTTTTTCGGTGATGATATAACCCGATTCATCCATATCCAAATAAGGTTTGAATATATCGGTATTAGGATTATGTCCAATTGCTACGAAAAATCCTTTTATCGCAATCTCGCGCTTTTCTCCTGTTTGATTATTGGAAACACGCACCGCCTCAACAGCAAATTCCCCCAATATTTCATCCGTTTCGGTATTGAATAGTATTTCGATGTTCGGCGTATTCATCACGCGGTGCTGCATGGCTTTTGAGGCCCGGAATTCACTCTTGCGCACCAACATATACACTTTACTGCAAATTTTAGACAAGTAACTCGCTTCTTCACAAGCGGTATCTCCCGCCCCAACAATAGCCACTTCACTGCCTTTGTAGAAAAAACCATCACAAACGGCACAAGCGCTAACACCGCTGCCGTTCAAACGGGCTTCCGATGGAATACCCAACCATTTGGCAGAGGCACCCGTAGATATAATGACCGATGTGGCGCTGATTTCTTTGCTTCCATCTACTATAACTTTTTGAGGTCCACCCGGTGTGAATTCAACTGAGGTTACCATACCAAAACGCACATCGGTACCCAAACGAACCGCTTGTTTTTTGAAGTTATCCATCATTACGGGACCCATAATACCGTCGGGGTAACCAGGATAGTTTTCTACATCCGTCGTTATGGTTAATTGTCCGCCCGGTTGCAAGCCCTCATACATTACTGGCTTCATATCGGCTCTGGCCGCATATATCGCTGCGGTATAACCGGCAGGACCGCTGCCGATGATTAAACATTCTATGTGTTCGATTGATTCTGACATTTCCTTTTATTTTTACAAAATTAAGTTCACAATACCTTGAAATCGGGTGATTTTAGGCACATTAGGACAACATTAATAATTCACGGTACTTGGGTAAGGTCCAATCGGCATCATCACACAAGCGTTCCATTTCATCAGATACTGCCCGCAATTCATCAAACAAGGGTCTCAAAACATTATTAAACACCAACGCCCTGTCTTTGGCATGCTCATTGGCCATGGCCTTTTCGTTTTCTTCAATCAAATTATTATTAAGTTGCTGGGCCGAGTTTATCAAACCGCTAAAAGTGCGCAACAAATCCATTTGGGCCGTCATTAATGACGGTTCAATACCAATAGATTTCATATCTGCCAATCCTTTTGCAATTCTACCTTGGTATTTAATTGCCGAAGGAATTACAAACGTTTGAATCATTTCAGACAATACTTTGGCTTCCAATTCTAAACTGAGCACATACGTTTCATAACGAATTTCAGTGCGTGCTTCCAATTCTTTATGAGAGAAAATGCCGTTTTCGGTAAACAAAGCCACACTTTTTGGCGCTAAATAGGCTTGTAAAGCCTCAGCCGTATTTTTCACATTGCTCAACCCACGCTTTTTCGCTTCTACAACCCATTCATCGCTGTATCCATTTCCCCCGAAAATAATATTTTTACTTGAGGTCAATATCGTACGTAGAACCATTTCGATTGCGTCTTCAGTAGGCATACCCGAATTAATTTTCGCATCAACATCTACTTTAAATTGGGTCAGCTGATTGGCTACTATGGTATTTAACACCACCATGGCCGAACTGCAATTATCGCTACTTCCTACCGCACGAAACTCAAATTTGTTTCCAGTAAAGGCAAACGGAGAGGTTCGATTGCGATCGGTATTATCGAGCAAAATTTCAGGAATATTAGGAATATTTATGCTCTCTTGCTGACCGTGGTTATTCCCTTCGATTTTGTTTTCAAAATCATCCAACACCTTAGAAAGGGTATCGCCAATAAACACACTCATAATGGCCGGTGGCGCTTCATTGGCCCCCAAACGGTGGTCGTTGGCTGCCGTAGCAATACTCGCACGCAATAAGTCGGCATGGTCGTAAACCGCTTTGATTACGTTAATAAAGAACGTCAAAAACTGTAAATTCAATTGCGGACTATTTCCGGGGGAAAGCAAATTAACGCCGGTGCTCGTTACCAAGCTCCAGTTATTATGTTTGCCGCTGCCGTTGATTCCTTTATAGGGCTTTTCGTGCAACAATACCCGCAAACCGTGATCCGTAGCCACTGCACCCATTACATCCATAAGCAAGGTATTGTGATCTACCGCTAAATTCAAGCTTTCAAACTGCGGAGCGCACTCAAACTGTCCCGGCGCTACCTCATTGTGTCGGGTGCGCAACGGAATGCCCAAGCGGTGTGCTTGCTGTTCAAAATCATTCATGAAGGCTTGAACCTTCGTAGGAATCGATCCAAAATAATGATCTTCCATTTGCTGACCTTTCGCAGGCGTATGTCCGATTAACGTACGACCCGCGTACATTAAATCAGGACGCGCTTGGTATAAATCTTCTCGTACCAAAAAATACTCTTGTTCCACGCCCAAGGAAACGGAACAATCGCGTACATCGGTATCGAAATATTGACACACATCGGTAGCCGCTTTGCGCACAAAAGCCAATGTTTTTAACAAAGGCGCTTTATAATCGAGCGCTTCGCCTGTATACGAAACAAAAATAGTGGGTATGCACAAGGTACGCACGCCTCCTTTTTCAAGGATAAAGGCGGGTGAGCTTGGATCCCAAGCGGTATAACCACGGGCTTCAAAGGTATTTCGAATACCTCCACTTGGAAAGGAACTGGCATCGGGCTCTTGTTGCGCCAATGCTTTACCACTGAAAACTTCTATACCACTATCCACGTCGGTTGGCTCGAAAAAACTATCGTGCTTTTCTGCCGTAGTACCCCGCAAAGGCTGAAACCAATGGGTATAATGTGTGGCCCCCATATCTAAGGCCCATCGCTTCATCCCACCGGCAATTTCATCCGCCGCATCGCGATGCACGGTATGACCGTCGTTGACCGCTTTGTGAATTTCAGCTATCGCTTCGGCCGACAAATACCCTTTTTGGGCTTTGGGACCAAATACCAATTCGCCGTAGTAGGCCGAAATTCCTTGTGGATGTTCTAAATGTGAGTGGGTGTCTTCAGAATGACTCATATGGTTCTTAGGTAAGTTTTGATTGTGAGTGTTAAACTGCGACAAAGGTACAATCCCCTTAACAAATAAAACCAAGAACCCCCGCTAAAATATTCATATTAAATGCACCGCAATAAACCTGCTTTTATACCCCTATTTCCGAAATACCCACACCTCATCCACAACGCAATTGTGCTATTCATTTACGGCGTTAGGCGGCTTCCCCCGATTGCTTTTTTCAGTTAATAAAGAAAGAACGTACCTTCGTTTTAAAGTTTTACCGTATGAAAGGCCTCAAAAAAACCATTATTCTCCTAATTTTCGGGGGAATTTTTACGCACATTTCAGCTCAAAAAATTAGCTTAACCGATTTTCACAACGGGCGCTTACGCACCAAAACAGGTCCTATTTATCCCTTTACACCCGATGGGAAAGACTTATTGCAAGTGGGAAATTACGTAGATAGCGCAAAAGAATACCCCAATCATTGGTTTGTAAATATCGTAGATCCCCATAAAAAATTCCAAACCTGCGACACCCTTTTTCATTCCGCTTGGTTCAAAGACAGCTTGGAAGAAGGCGAATTTACCCTTTCAGAAAATCGCAATTTCATGTTGGTGGAAATCAACGCCCAAGCCATTTACCGACATAGTGTTTCCGTAAATGCGTATGTTGTAGACCTTAAGCAAAAAACAATCCTTTCCATTCCTGGCCGACTCCGATACCCTACCCTAAGTCCGGATAACCGCAAAGTCGCTTACGTGCGCGACAACAACCTTTTTGTTTACGATTTAAAGTCCCAATCAGAAACGCAAATAACCACCGATGGCGCCTTTAACAGTCTTATTAACGGAGCCGTTGATTGGGTATACGAAGAAGAATTTTCCATGAGTCGGGGCTTCGAATGGAGTCCGACTGGACGTTATATTGCCTACTACAAGTTTGATGAAAGCCAGGTAAATGAATTTTCTATGGATGAATTTCACGATTTGTATCCCGATCAAGTGCGTTGGAAATATCCCAAAGCGGGAGAAGATAATTCGCGTGTAGATGTATATGTGTACGATTTAAACAGCAAAACCAATACGCAACTGCCCTTAGAAAGCGAAAAAGACCAATACATTCCGCGCATCCAATGGCTGCATACCGACAAACACCTAAGTTTACAACGGCTCAATCGATTACAGAATTTCTGGGAACTATTGGTATGGAATACCGAAACATCTGAATTGTCTAAACGCATCCAAGAGGGTCGGGAAACCTATTTAGACATCAATGAATCCCTTACATTGGTGCCCAATTCGACCTTGTTTTTGTATTTGAGCGATATTAGTGGATACCGACATATCTACAGCTGCGATTATGTGAACGGTCGGATTACAGGAATTACCGAAGGAAAATGGCAGGTGAACGGCATTAATGCATTCCATACCGAAGAAAATCGCATTTATTACAACAGTACCGAGGCCAGTACCGTTGAAGACCACGTGTATAGCATTAAGCTAAACGGGAAAGACAAAAAGAGCGTTTTAGGATACCAACCTCTATCGGGAAATCAATACGCCATTACGTCAAAATACGGACAATGGATGTATATAATAAATAGCTGCATGAGCGAAACACCCCATTATCAAACGATTTTGTTGGGAAAGAATTTCCGTCAGGTTCACGACGATACCAGCTTTCGCAAAAAAGCACAGCAAATGGAACTCAGCGCGGTAACCTTCGATCAAATTCCGGTAAAGGGAACCGAATTCCAACTGAATTACTACATGATTAAGCCCAAGAATTTTGACCCTGCGCAAAAGTATCCCTTACTCATGCATTGCTACGGCGGACCCGGTAACAGCATTGCGCGAAACAGCTTAAACAGTTATTACGCCTGGTATCAATTTTTAGCCAGTAAAGGGTATATCGTGGTTTGTGTTGACAATCGAGGCACGGGTAACCAAGGCGAAGCGTTTCAAAAATGCACCTATAAAAATCTAGGTCAACTCGAACAGGAAGACCAAAGAATGGCGGCCGAATTTTTTGGTGGGCTACCTTATATTAACAAGGAAAGAATTGGTATTTGGGGATGGAGCTTCGGCGGTTATCTCACCTCCTTGTGCATGGTTAAAAGTCCCGATATCTTTAAAATGGGTATAGCCGTTGCGCCGGTAACCCATTGGAAATATTACGACAATATTTACACCGAACGGTATTTACAACGACCCATAGACAATCCCAAGGGCTACGAAGAAAATTCCCCTATTAATTTTACCAAAAACATGAAGGGCAATTATCTCATTATTCATGGCACCGGCGATGATAACGTACATTTTCAAAACAGTGCCGAAATGATAAAATCGCTTATTCAAGCCGGGACTACCTTCGATAGCGAAATTTACCCCAACCGCGCCCATGGCATATCAGATCGAGCCGCACGCGTTCATCTGTTTAATAAAATGACGCGTTACCTATTAGAAAACCTTTAATTTTGACACTTATTACCTAATCATGAGCACTGCTACTATTGGAAATCCCGCCCCCGATTTTAACGCGATCAACCAACACGAATCGCCCGTTTCCCTTTCCCACTACAAAGGAAAAAAATTGGTTTTATACTTTTATCCAAAAGACGATACCCCCGGTTGCACCGCTGAATCTTGCAACCTCCGCGATAACTACCACCGCTTTCTTGAACTGGGTTACGAAATCCTTGGAGTAAGTCCGGATACCGCGTCCAAACATCAAAAATTTATTGCCAAGTACGAATTGCCTTTTGATCT
>CAMBBZ010000002.1 GCA_945863965.1 Chitinophaga pinensis
CCGACCTATAACGAAATCGAAAACATCGAACGGATGGTCCAAACCGTGATGGCGCTTCCCAAGAGAATAGATTTATTAATAGTAGATGATGGTTCTCCAGACGGCACGGGTTCTAAGGTAAAAGAAATGCAATCCGATTTCGCGGACCGACTTTATATATTGGAGCGGACCGAGAAAAACGGATTGGGCACGGCCTATATTGCGGGTTTTCATTGGGCTTTGGATAGGCATTATGACTTTATTTGCGAAATGGACTGCGATTTTTCGCATCCCGTTGATCAATTACCCAAACTAATTGAAAAATGCGAAGCTGAAGCCGACGTGTGCGTGGGTTCGCGCTATGTTGGAGGCGTTGTTAATGTGGTGAACTGGCCTATGGGCCGCGTTCTTATGAGCTATTATGCGTCTAAATATGTGCAATTTGTAACCGGATTGGACATTGCCGATACGACTGCGGGATTCGTTTGTTATCGCAGAAAAGTCCTAGAAACTATTGATATCGATGCGATTAAATTTAGGGGATATGCGTTCCAAATTGAAATGAAATTTCGCTCGAAACGCAAAGGTTTTACGATTGCGGAACACCCTATTATTTTTACCGATCGCACCGCGGGTACGTCTAAAATGAGCACTAAAATCTTTAGGGAAGCCCTATTCGGGGTATTGGAATTGAAGATCAAAAGTATTGTCGGAAAGCTGTAACCGATTTCCCATTCCCTGTTTCAAATTTCCAATAGCCACAAACATTCGTTTGGATTCAATTCTTTATGAGGTAAAAATCCACTATCGTCCATCATTTTAAATCCTCTTAAATTTCTTTTGAGTCGAAATTGAATTTTACAAAAAAAAATCTATCTTTCCAATTCAATAATAATAAATAAGATGAAAAAACAATTACTCATGTACACAATTGCCGGATTGTTTCTGGCTTCATGTTCCAGCACAATGGAAAGAAATGCCACTGCCTTCGGCGGAGGCTGGGGAATGTCTGAAAAGAAGGAAACGTATGCAAAAAACCAAAACGGATCGGTGAATGCGACCCCTTCGGTAGCGGAAAAAACAAATTCCCTTGAAAGTGGTTCCGCAAACACGGAATATCAACACGCTGCGAAATCTTGCAACGTAGTTAATACGGCTAAACTTCAAACCTTGAAAGTGGATCCACGAATTTGGAAGACCAACACGCAGCAAAATCAATCCATCACAGTAAATAATAAAAGTCTATCAAAAAGGGCTAATCAAGTTATTAAATCAATCCCCTCTCAATTTAAAAAGAAAGCTGAAAAAATTAGAAAACATGCACGTCAGGCAGGTTCATCAAGTGGAGGAAGCGGGTTTTCGATAGCTTCATTAGTTTTTGGTATTTTAGGATTGTTCTTTTTAGGGATTTTATTTGGCCCTCTAGCGATTGTTTTCGGTGCACTTGGTTTAAGTAGAGAAGGCAAAGGCATGGCAGTGGCTGGCATGATTCTGGGAATTATTGATCTATTGATATGGGTTCTTTTAGTATTAGCATTTTTCACCCTTTAATTTTACATATAATAAAAAATTAATAATTTATTAAAAACAAGGCAAACAACAAGAACCCTTTACCGGGTTCTTGTTGTTTTTATACCGCTCGTGTTGTTGCTATTACCCGCCACTATTTTTGATTCGGGTCCAACCATTTGCATCTCTAAACTCATTACCGATATCGATTGTCCCGGTTGCGGCATTACCCGCGCCGTCCAACACGCCTTGCACCTCGACTTTCAAAAGGCCTGGGATTACAACAAAATCATTATCGTTATCGCTCCTTTACTTATTTGGGTTTATTTTCAAGAAGTCAAAACGTCATACACTTATTTCTTCCGCCCAAACATCCATAATGGGCGCACTACCGAAAATTGGATTTCCCCATAAAAATAACGATTGCCTAGGGTTGTGAACCCATCTAAAAGTGCATGGATGAGGTCATCGAAATCGGGTTAAATCTCAAAAGTTTGCGAATCTGAAAGTCCAAGGATGAGGTCGTCGAAGATTGGTTAGTTATAAGCATTTCACCAATCAGACCGTGGCTTAAAAGCAGCCAACCCCATTCAGGCAAGGTCAAAATAACCAATGACCATTAACAACTGACAATTAACCATTGACAATTAACCATTAAACCCTATTTTTGCGCCTCATTGTCTATGGACTCCGAACCTCGAAGTTGTAAAAATCATGATGCGCGTTTACCACAAACGACAAACCCGTGTGCTCAAGGTACAAACGTTGTCTCAGTTAGAGACTACCGAGGGATTGGTATGGATTGACCTCCAAAACCCAAGTCCGGCTGAAATTGCCGATGTAGAAGCCCATTTCGAATTCAAATTCCAATCGCGTCAAGAGCAACTCGAGATCGAGAGCTCATCCCGTTATTTTGAGACCGACGACGAAATTATCGCCAATAGCAACTTTTTACAGTTCAGTTCTGAACATAACGAATTCATTTCCAATGCCGTTTCCTTTATTCTGCAGGACGATATTCTTTTTACCTATCGCGATGCTGATTTAACGGCCTTTTCGGATTGCGTTAAAAAAATCAAGGGAACAGGGCGCTTCTTCCACAGTGGTAAGCAAATTTTGGCTACCCTACTCGAAGTAGGTGTAGACAACGATGCAGACTTTTTAGAAACCCTTTCTCGACAAGTAGCCGAATTATCTAAAGTTGTTTCTTTTGGGGGAAATCCAGACGAACAACTCATCCTGAAAATTTCGAGAACCCAAGAAATGACCATGGAAATCCGCCAAAATGCCGTAGATAAACAACGGGTACTTTCCGCCATCTTAAAAAGCAAAGAATTTGAGGGGGAAGATTATGAACGGCTGCGCATTGTTATTAAAGACATTAACTCGTTAATCGATCATGCCAATTTTACCTTTCAGCGTTTGGAATATTTACAAAACACGTTTTTAGGTTTAGTAAATATCGAACAAAATAAAATCATCAAAATTTTTACCCTTGCCAGCGTGATTTTCATGCCCCCAACCCTGATAGCGAGTGTTTACGGTATGAATTTTGAATTCATCAACGCCTTTAAGTGGGAATATGGCTTTGCGTATGCTATGGTACTAATGGTATTTTCATCGATTGGTACCTTGTACTTTTTCAGGCGTAAAAGGTGGTTATAACCATTCGCGATTTGGTTTGTTTATTAAATTATGAGGTTCTGGACGTGCTGTGTATTGAGTTGGATTTTATTTAGTGGGTTAACGCATTCAAAAAATGCAGATCCCATACGCGATGCCTATAGAAAAGCCCTAAAAGAGGAGTCTTCCATAAAAGAATTAAAGTCCCTAACCAAGCAACGTCAAAATGCACTATCAACCGCGTTCTATGCCATGGCTTTGGCATTAGAAGCGCGCGATGCGAGCTGGGTTCCTACAAAAATGAGTCTAGCTAAGGAGGCCTATGCCGACCTTAACAAAGCCGTTTCCTTAGATCCTAATAATTTTGAGATCCGTTACCTGCGCTTTAGTTTTTCATGTGAAGTGCCCGGTATGCTTGGGTTGAGTGCACATGTTCAAGAAGATAAAACTTACCTACTCAAACACGCGCACAAACGTGAACCCTTAGCCGACGTGATGAAAAAATACTTTCAAAAATCGTCTTGCTTGAATACCTCAGAAAAAAACCAAATCAATTCCCGCTTATAAGGGCAATTAGGCTTGGTTAATCGCTGCAATTCCTGGAAGTACTTTTCCTTCGAAATATTCCAATAACGCGCCGCCGCCGGTGCTGATATACGTAACTTGTTGGTCAAATCCGAATTTATAAACGGCCGCCGCACTATCGCCCCCACCGATTAAACTAAATGCCCCTGCAGCCGTAGCATCGGCTACCGCCTGGGCCACTAATTTGGTTCCATTTTCAAACGCTGGCATTTCAAAAACACCCATAGGACCGTTCCACAATATAGTTTTGCTATTTAACAGCACCTCTCTAAACTCCAAAACAGCTGCATTTCCGATGTCTAAGCCCATCCAGTTTTCAGCAATTTCATTGCTGGGTACATTCTGGGTATTGGCATCTGCTTTGAAAGCATCGGCCATTATGGAATCCGCAGGCAAGTAAATCTTAACCTCTTTTTCTTTGGCCTTTTGCATGATTTCCAAACACGTTTCCAAACGGTCCATCTCGCATAAAGAAGAGCCAATATGTCCGCCTTGGGCCTTGAAGAACGTATAAGCCATACCGCCACCAATAATGATGTTATCGGCCACATTCAATAAGTTTTCTACGATTAAAATCTTATCGGAAACCTTGGCGCCCCCAACAATAGCGGTTAAAGGCCGCTGTGGCGATTTCATTACTTTTTCCGCATTAATTATTTCAGCCGCCATCAACATCCCAAAAGATTTTTTGCCCGGAAAAAACTGTGCAATCACCGATGTAGAGGCATGGGCTCGGTGAGCCGTTCCAAACGCATCGTTGACATAAAAGGTTCCCAAAGCGGCTAATTTTGATGCAAATTCAATATCTCCAGCAGTTTCTTCGGGATAAAAGCGCAAATTTTCCAAGACCAATACAGAACCGGACTTTAATTCACCCGCTTTTCCGATGGCTTCTTCTCCAATGCAGTCGGAGGCAAAATCAACCGGAACGTGCAATAGGTCCGACAGATGTTGAACAATATGACGTAAGGAAAATTCGTCATTAGGTCCATTTTTAGGTCGGCCTAAATGACTCATAATAATAACAGAGCCACCGGTATTTAGAATGTGTTGAATACTCGGAACGGCAGCGCGCATGCGCGAGTCGTCCGTAATTTCAAACGCCGCGTTTAAAGGCACGTTAAAGTCAACGCGCATCAATACTTTTTCATTCTCAAATTGCAAATCAATTAATGGGGTGCTCATAATTATATTTGTTTTAATAGGGTTTTCATGGAGGTAGCGGCTTCAATAATTTCACGCAACGAATCGATGGGAACGCGTTCTTGTTCCATTGTATCGCGATAACGGATGGTTACATCGCCTTGGGTAAGACTGTCGTGGTCTACGGTAACGCAGAAAGGCGTACCGATAGCGTCCATACGGCGGTAACGCTTGCCAATACTGTCTTTATCTTCGATAAACGTATTGAAATCAAAACGCAACGCTTCGTAAATCTTTTCAGCCAATTCGGGCAACCCGTCTTTTTTTACTAAAGGGAGAATGGCACATTTAATCGGGGCAAGGGCGGGTGGTAATTTAAGAACGGTACGTGTATCGCCGTTTACCTCTTCTTCTTGCAGCGCTTCTGACATAACCACTAAGAACAAACGATCCAATCCGATTGACGTTTCAACCACATACGGAATGTAACTCTCGTTCGCTTCTGCATCGAAATACCGCAATTTTTTACCGCTAAATTGTTCGTGTTGTGATAAATCAAAATCGGTTCGTGAATGGATGCCTTCCACCTCTTTAAAACCAAAGGGGAAATCGTATTCAATATCAACGGCGGCATTGGCATAATGGGCCAATTTAACGTGGTCGTGAAAACGCAATTTTTTCTCATCGGTTCCTAATACTCCATGCCAACGCATGCGCCATTGCTTCCAATATTCGTACCACTGAAGTTCGGTCCCTGGCTTACAAAAAAACTGCATTTCCATTTGTTCGAACTCTTTCATACGCATGATAAACTGACGGGCTACAATTTCATTGCGGAATGCTTTTCCGGTTTGCGCAATTCCAAAAGGCAATTTCATTCGACCCGTTTTTTGAACGTTCAAGAAATTAACAAAAATACCTTGTGCCGTTTCTGGTCTCAAATATAAATCCTCATCGGCGCCTTCTAACGCATTCATCTGGGTAGAGTACATAAGATTGAACTGCCTAACGTCGGTCCAGTTCTTGGAGCCACTGATAGGACAAACGATACCTTCGGATTCAATTAATTCTTTAATTTGATTTAGGTCGCCCGACTCAAGCGCCGTTTTCAAAATACCGTTCATGGTATCGATACGCTCTTGATATTCCATTACGCGGGGGTTGGTTTGACGGAACTGGGTTTCATCGAAACTATCTCCGAAGCGCGTGGCCGCTTTGGTAACTTCTTTGGCTATTTTCTGACGAATTTTCTCTTGGTGTTCTTCGATTAGCACATCGGCACGATACCGTTTTTTACTGTCTTTGTTATCAATCATGGGATCGTTAAACCCATCTACATGTCCGCTGGCCTTCCAAATTTTGGGATGCATGAAAATAGAGGAATCCAATCCTACGATATTGGCATGCAAACGGGTCATGGATAAATACCAAAACTGTCGCAAATTATTGCGCAGCTCTACCCCATTTTGACCATAGTCATAAACCGCTGCCAACCCGCCATAGATATCGCTACTTGGAAATACAAAGCCATATTCTTTAGCGTGAGAAATGATTTTTTCAAATAAATTATTGTCAGACATAAATTGTACGCTGCAAAGATAGTTTTTTGTATTCGAAGCGTTTGTACGGGCTGTGAAAAGTCGTATTTTTGATTTCAACTATGGCATTTGCCGAATATATCATCACCCACCCTATTACAGTAGCGGCATTCAGCTTTTCACTAGGAATTGGAATTTCATCCTTAATATGGAGAGCGCGAAAACGAAAAGTATTAAAAAACTTAGAACGGCTCATTAGTCATGAAGAAGCCGATTACACGACCGCTATAAATCCAAAAGCCCAAGACATTGAGGACGGCTTTAGAACGTTGTTCATAGCCCGAAAAAAGGAATTACAGCGTTTGCAACAACTAGAAACGTATCGCCGCGATTACCTTGGAAACGTAGCGCATGAATTAAAAACCCCCTTATTTTCCATACAGGGGTATATCGAAGCTGTAATGGAAGACCCCGACTTGAGTCCCAAAGAAATTAATAATTTCTTAAAGAAAGCCAATAAAAACGCCAATCGACTTGGTCAGTTGGTCAATGATTTAGACGCTATCACGAAATACGAAAGCGGCGTTTTAAGCATCGATAAACAACCTTTTAATATTTCAGAACTCATACGAGAGGTTATCGACGAGCTCGAAATTCAGGCTTCCCAAAAAGAAATTCGGTTGTTGGTACAAAGCAAAAGTGATACCAACAAGGTATTGGCTGATCGCACCCGTATCCGACAAGTCTTGGTTAATTTAGGCTATAATTCGATTAAATACGGTATCGACAAGGGTACCACCAATTATATGATTTTTGACACGGGCACCAAACTCATCATCGAAGTGGCCGACAATGGCATTGGGATTCCCCCAGAACACGTAGGACGGATTTTTGAGCGCTTTTACCGGGTAGATGCCCACCGAAACCGTGAAACGGGCGGCAGTGGTTTGGGCTTGAGTATTTGCAAACACATCGTGGAAGCCCATGGCGAACAAATTAAAGTAATGAGTACGGTTGGCGCTGGATCCTCGTTCACATTTGCATTGGTAAAACCCTTGCCGTAGCACAAAATGTTGATATTTTAGAACCCTGAGAAATCCGCAGCGGGCGTATGTTTGTATGATGATGCCCTGGCCCGATCAACGACCCGCTGACGATATTCCCCCTTTTATAGATTCCCTAAATCCCAGCCAACGCGCGGCCGCTTTGAACACCGACGGTCCCGTTATGATTATTGCCGGCGCCGGATCTGGAAAAACGCGCGTACTCACCTACCGCATTGCTTACATCATGCATAAAGGCACCGATCCTTTTAATATACTTTCCCTAACCTTTACCAATAAAGCGGCCAAGGAAATGCGCATCCGAATCGAAAAATTAGTCGGTACGGAAGCCAAAAACTTATGGATGGGTACCTTCCATAGTGTTTTTGCCCGCATTTTACGTCAAGAAGCTGATAAAATCGGATATCCCAGCAGCTTTACTATTTACGATTCCGACGATTCCAAAAGTTTGATAAAAGCCATTCTTAAGGAAATGCAAATCGACGATAAAGTTTATAAGCCTTCGTTGGTTTTAAGTCGGATTTCATTGGCTAAAAATAATTTAATGGCAGCAAAGGATTACCTACAAAATGACGAATTAACGAATTCTGATAAAGTAGCAGGCCGACCCAAATTTGGAGAGATTTTCCAGCAATATACCAGCCGTTGTTTCAAAGCTGGGGCCATGGATTTCGACGATATCCTTATCAACACGTACCACCTTTTACAAAATCAACCCAATGTACTGAACAAATGGCAACATCGATTCAAATACATTATGGTCGACGAGTATCAGGATACCAATCATGTTCAGTACATGATTACCAAATTATTGGCAGCGGTAAATCACAATATTTGCGTGGTTGGCGACGATGCGCAAAGTATCTATGCGTTCCGAGGTGCCAATATTCAAAATATTTTAAACTACGAACGCGATTATCCAGAGGTTGCCACCTTTAAATTGGAACAAAACTACCGCAGTACCAAGAACATCGTAAATGCGGCTTCGAGTTTAATCAAACACAACAAACATCAGCTAGAAAAAGAGGTTTGGACAGCCAATGAGGAGGGCGAAAAGATTAAGGTATCGCGCAATCCCTCTGATTCCGATGAAGGGCGTCGTGTGGCCCAATTAATATTTGAAGATAAGCACCAGTTGCATTTGCCGAATAAAGCATTCGCCATTCTTTACCGAACGAATGCCCAAAGTCGTTCTATGGAAGAGGCCTTGCGAAAGCAAGGTGTCGAATACCGTATCTATGGCGGGGTAAGCTTTTACCAACGGAAAGAAATCAAGGATATGCTGGCTTATTTGCGGTTGGTTATTAATCCGCAAGACGAGGAAGCGCTCAAACGCATCATTAATTTCCCAGTTAGGGGCATTGGAAATACAACGGTTACCCGGTTGATCTACTTGGCTAATGAACACAATTGCTCGGTTTTTGATATTATCAAACAAATCCGCCAATATCCGGAAATCGGAGCAAGCGCCGGCAAAGTGGAACAATTTGGAATGCTCATTGACAGTTTTAGGCCTCAAAGCGAACCTAAAAATGCCTACGACATTGCCGCTGATGTGGCCAAGCGCACGGGATTATTAAAGACCTTATTTGATGACAAATCGCCCGAGGGTCTTTCTAAATATGAGAATATTACAGAGTTTTTAAATTCCGTACAAGAGTTTGTCGAAGATGATGAAAATGAGTCTGAAAAAACACTTCCGATGTTCTTAGAAAATGTGGCTTTGTATACCGACGAGGATAGAACCAACGATCCCAATAGAGATTGTGTATCGCTCATGACAATTCATGCCTCGAAAGGACTTGAATTTCCGATTGTGCATATTGTGGGTTTGGAGGAAAACCTATTCCCTTCGCAAATGGCCTTAATGAATCGGAATGAGATTGAGGAAGAACGCCGTTTATTTTACGTGGCCATAACCCGCGCGGAGCAGCGTTTGTATTTAAGTTTTGCCACGAGCCGGTTTCGACATGGCAATTTATTGCATTGCGAACCTTCGCGTTTTTTGCAAGAAATAGACCCGCGTTATTTGGACATGTCGGCCAATAGCATGGCGGCACCCTCAATGTCGCAGCGGTTTCACCGCGAACCGAGTGTAAGCAGCAAAGAGCCGTTGCAAAAGCCCAAAGTTTACACGACGCCTAGACCCCCACAAGCCTTGCCCCCTGAGGATCCCAATTTCACGCCCGGCGATATTAGCCATTTAGCGGTGGGCGATCGTGTTCAGCATCAGCGATTTGGCATGGGTACGGTTACCACAATTGAAGGCGAAGGAAACAACCAAAAGGCGAATGTCTTGTTTGATCAAATTGGAACAAAGACCTTGGTATTGAAATTTGCTAAAATGCGCATTCTTTAATTTTGGGGAAGCCCAATATTCCATTTTACGCCTGAACCAAGGGTACTGCTTATTTCAAGCGCCCCCCCTAGAATTTGAACGCGATTTTTTGCGGATTGCGTTCCCAGTCCTGAAATGGTTTCGTTAACATTATATCCAATTCCATTATCGCGCAAATCAATTTGCAGGATCCCGTTTTGCTGTTCTATGACCACGTGCACTGCAGTTGCCTTTCCATGGGTAGCCGCATTTTTAATAAATTCTTGAAGCAAGCGAAATACATGAAGTTTCACCGCCGTTGAAAGATCTATTCTTTGCGGCCCACTATCGAACGTAAGATCTAATCCGCTTACTAAAGCCCACGGTCGTATATTTTCCCTTAAAAGTATTTCAATACTATCTTCATCTACCCAAACAGGATAAATCCCAAGCGCATAATGCGCCATATCATCAGAAATTCGCCTAAGTATATCGGAGTAGGCTTGGCTTGAAATTACGCGATCTCGAAACATCGACAGGGACATTGACAACCGATTTAGCACATCATCGTGAAGTTCACTGGCAATGCGCTGCCGTTCTTTTTCACGTACTTCAAAGCCAATAACCCGGGCCTCTTTTTGCAACTGTGCGCGGGTGAGATTGAGTTTAATACGCTTTTTTTGTTCTTGAACCGTATAAATACCAATACCAAGCGCTATGACCAGTATCTCAAAAAACAGAAACCAAATAGTGCTAAAGATATAGCGATTAAAATCCAATTCTTCCAATACAACGGTTTGGTAGATGTACACGAAAAAATTCACCGTCGAAAAGAGAATAATAAAGGTTAAATAAGTAACCTTAGCGGTCTTTCGATAATGTTGGTAGGGCAAATAAATCTGAATAGACAATAAAACCAAAACCAAAATCCGCACCAATAAAATTAATTCCTTTTCGAATCCTTCGTGAATATTACGACCCGTTATAAAGTTATAAGCACTAATGGATAGCATTACAACCAACCAAAAATTCCAGAAGAACTTGACATACCAGAGTCGTTTCTCTTGTCCATAATGCAACAGACTAAAGGCATTCATAGCATACAATCCCAAAAAAGCCAATGAAACGCGTATGGTACTGTATACGCCTTCTAAATCGACCGAAAAGTAGTATTTAAAATGTCCTGAACTCATGAAGAAATAACCAAAGTATACAAATATCCAAAGTCCCAAGAAAAAATATTGCCGATTTCTGCTGTAAACGGTTAGTATTACAATCAAGATCAGATAGACGAGAATCAAACCATAAATAAATCCAAATTTTTGCTCAATAGTATACCAATAAGATGGGTAAATGGCGGGGTCGTGGAGGTTAATTAAAAACTGGGGTCTGTTGCCAGGTCTGGAGTAATAGACCACGAAGGTATAGGGTGTATTGGCTTTGAATTTAAATAGTGTGTGGCAGTTCCGATTGCGATGTGTCCATTGATTTATTGGCATTTCATCTCCAAACTGCAATATTTTATCGGGTTTTTTTGAATCCTTTAAAAACACAAAAACCCTAAGGTAATTAATTTGATAATCGGGAATTTCAATTATTTTAGTGGTTTCTAATTTGAAGGCAGGAATTTCATAAACCAACCAATGGTGATGGCTGTTTTCGTTATATTGATTTAACTCTAGATTTTCCCTTTTTAGGGAATCATACACCTGTAGTGCGACTGTTGCGTGGATTTCCGTTTTAGTTGGAAACATGGCATTCCTTGTGGGCTGCATAATGGCCTCCAAGGGGATAAAAAGCCAGAAGGTCCAGAACAAAAGCCCCCATTTAACGTTCCACATAAGGTAATTGCGCCTCCTTCTCTACTTTATTTGATTCTTTTAAAAACCGCCACCCTTTTTGAAATTCATTATCAATTTCTTCAAAAACAGCGCCATAATACTCCGTATAAATTTCAATTTCAGCGCTCTGTGTTTTGAACGACGCGGCTGCGTCTTGTATTTGATGTGAAATGCGCAATTCCCAGTGAAGATTGGATGTGAAATCGAGATAAAGATGCAGTTTTTGGGGATTAGGGGTTTTATGAAAAACCCATAAATACTCTTTAAATACGCGGTATACCCATAATTTAAAAACCGGTTCAAAGTGATTAGCTTCCAATTCGATAATTTCTATTACCGCCCCTGACTCAAAGTTCGCGAACCTATCAAGTTCCCGCTGCAGCACATTTTTTAAGGATAATTGTTCCAGGTAAGGTGGGTATAAAGAATAGGAATAATCGCGAATTGATTTGAGCGCGGCATTGGACTCCGTTTCTATACGAGTATAATCTAATGAATCGTGGTTAGATCGATTCGCGAGGCTTACCACTCTGGTAATTACATCTTGGTGTAGGTCTTGAACCATACGTTTTCGTTCGTTTTCAACCGATAGGATTTGACGCGCCCCTAATGCTAACTCCAACTGCAAGTTTTCTAAATTCAACGCTATACTGTTATTGAACTCACTCAATATTTGATTGGCTATGAAACCGGCTAGCACAATATAATAAACGAGAATGGACGCATCTAATAACATAGATTGATTCGATGAAAAATCCAAAACGAGGGTACTCCAATAAACCATAGAAAGCGGTATGCCCAAATTAATCAATAGTTTAAATGACCAAGAAAAACCATTGGTAAATCGGAATATGTTGATATACGCATAGACCCAGAAGGCCAACAGCAGCGTCATTTGAAAGAGGTCAACCCACTCCGATGAAGTGAGTACCATTGAGGCGAACAAGAGCAACAAGCCTACAACCCATGGACCCATTGGATTTACAAAAAATAGTTGATGATTGGATTTTAGTTTATGCAGGTAGTTTAACAATACAAGAAGCATACCTATCTGGAGATAGAGAACGAATGTGGCCAAATCTATACCAGACATTTGCTTATAAAAAGGCACATGAAACTGTTTAATGGTTAAGGTATATAAAGCAATTCCAGAAAACCCACTAAAGAGGTAGAGTAAATCAATCTTTGCTATTATGGCCATTATGGATGAAAAAGCAAAGAGGAAAGTCAAGCCTCCTATAAAAAGGGTTCCAAGGAAAAAATATATGTCGTAAGCGCTAAAATATTGAAAGATATCGTTGAAAAACCGCGTGTTCAGGACCTGGTACTTGGGTAATCCTTTGATATTATATGCATGCAAAGAATCAGTATGGGTTCTTTGCACACCATCGGGAATATTGATTAAAGCACTTGAATTATTGAGGTACTCAAAGGTTTCGGATTTATACAATCGCTCACCCGACGCACTGCGCAATACAAAGGAATCGGCGTGCTGCAGCTTCCCCAAAACAATAACATGCGCATGTTTGGGCACAAAAATCGCTTGATTGTGTACGATTAAATCTGGAGAACCCGTTAGTAATTCGATGAAGAAAATAATGATGATTACCCCTACATACATCCATGAACGCATATTCCAAAGGTATCTATTTGATATTATAATCGATGGCAATTCGCATTAATTCGTTGGTGCTATTAATATCAAATTTGCGGAAAATATTTTTTTTGTGGGTTTCAAAAGTATAGACGCTAATATGCAATGTATTGGCACTATCTTTAGCTCCCGCGCCTGTTAAAATCATACCCATAACTTCTAATTCTCTTTTGGTAAGATTGGCTTTAGCTTCAAGAACCATTTCCATATTCCGTTTTAACTTTTCGTCGGATGGAAATGGCGGATGGCAAACAAAATTTGAATTATTATCTAATAAGACACTGACTAAAACACTTAAGGGTACCTCTTTTGAAAGACAGGCTTGAAAGCCAGATTTTTCTGCCTGGAAAACAAGGTATTTATCGACGTAAGAGGAAAATAAAATCCATCGATATTTTTTAAACTCAGGCACATTCAATAAAACATCTAACCCGTTTACATTATTGCCCAAATGCGCATCTAAAATAATGACATCGGGAGGAGAATCTGTATGCAAAAGGAACTCCATTAAACTTTTTGGCGTATCAAATAGCCCAACCAAAAATATATTTTCCAACTGGTCTAATATCAAGCGTAAACCTTCTAAGACGACCTGATGATCGTCACAAACAGCTACTTTTATGGACTTAGTTTTCATATGAATCTGATTGTTCATCGAAGGTATATCAAATAAGGACCAAACACATACCAAGAATTAGGTATTCATTCGGCATTTATACTCATAAATACCGAATTATAGGTATACAATATATGCGGTACATCTGACATATTTGTAGGATATGTCAGGTGCTCCAACAAATTTCGAAGAATTCCAAGAATGGGTTTCAGACCAACAAAGTGAAATAAAAAATTTAGTTAGTTCTTTCCGAAATGAAATCGACGAGGTTATACAAGAGATGAAGCGTGAAATCGACGATAAATTCGATAAGGTATCCGAAGAAATTTTGGTTGGCAAAACGGAAATAACCACTACTATTTCCAACTATCTAGATGAGATTAAAAGTGATAGAGAAGATTTCAAAGAGCGTATAAGCGAATATTTAAAGGAGGGGGAAACCAAACTTGAAAATATTGAATCATTATTCACGAAGAGTGAAGAAATACATGAAAATATTACCGAACAGCAAAAAGAAGTAACCCAGAAGCTTGAGGAAATCATAGACAATCAAAAAAACAGCGAAGAATTATTTAAAGAAATAGAGGCCCTTAAAGAAAACGCTGTAAATGAGAAGGAATTGATTGAAGGAATTCATGAAAAAAGTAAAGAAATAGAACAAGAAATTCGTGAGTTATTTCAAGAGACCAAAACCCATGAGCAAGCTGCCGAGGATAGTTTACAAAAAACCAAAGAAATAGAATCGAAGAGTACCGACTTATTAGGAGAAATTACAGAAAAAGATAAATCCGCGGGTGAATTCCTTGATTCAATTGAGAAAAAAGAAAATGAATCCCAAACCCGATTGGAGTCTATTGTCAATATTCAAGAAAAGTCAGAAGAACTGCTCGAATCTACCAGAGAGCATGAAAAAATCACGTCTAATTTATTGACCTCTGTTGAGAAAATGGAAGATGAATGCGAAACGCGCTTAGGCGTTTTGAGGAAAATCGAAGAAGACGCCCACGACTCTTATGAGCATACCTTAAAACACGAAACCGACGCCCACGATCAGCTTACGGTTATCATTAACCACGAAACTGTAGCCAATACTAATTTGAATCTCACGATTCAACACGAGCACGACTGTATACCGCCGCGCGACTTGATTATCAAATACGAACAAGAATTACTTACGTTACTTCAACAATCGCAAGCTCACGAAAAAGAAGCTTCTGAATCAAATGAAGCCGCAAATAAGTATGAAGCCGATGCGCAGCAATCTGCACAATTATCGAACCAATATGAAGCGGAGGCACAGCAATCTGCGCAAGCCGCTAACCAATATGAATCTGCAGCGCAGCAATCTGCGCAAGCCGCTAACCAATACGAAGGGGATGCGCTACAATCTGCCGAACAAGCAAAATCTAATGCCGACATCGTAGCTGAAATTAAATCGTTCGCAGAATCTACTAAAACCCAAATCGACGATTATCTCGAACAAATAATTGCCCAAAGTAACAGCGCAAATCAATATATAGGCGACCTATCCGAAATCCTCAAGGAAGCCAATACCTATATATCAGAATTAGACACTATTATCGGCGCTGCAAATGACTCATTAAAAGAGGCCACAGACATTCTAACAGAATTGCATACAATAATAGATAAAATCAATACTATAACAACCAGTATTAGTGATTGTCAAACACAATGTGAATCTAGCCAGATAAAATGTGAAACCATCGAAAATGAGCTTACGGCAATTAAAACTGAACTGACCGAGCTAAAATCGACAACGGAAACAGAAACGGACAAATTTATATCCGATTTAGAACAAAAAATAGATGATTTCCTAGGTCAATTAAATACACAGGAGAAAATGGTAGCCGAATTGGTAGACGGCATAACCAATAATTCTAAAGATGCGGAAGATGCAAAAAACAAGGCAGAAGATCATGAAGATGATGCCAAAAAAGCAGCAGATGATGCCGATAGATACGCCGATTTGGCTAAAGCCGCTTATGATCGATTGTAATTAAATCGCAGGTTATAGATTAGATGCCACTAATTTTAAAACCTGCGATAAAAAATATTCCTTTTGCCGCTTCTGCACCAAAAGTAGCTTCCAATCCTATCATAATACTTTGATCGACGTACATGAACCTGCCACCGAAGCTCATACCATAATCCCAAATTGCATATTCAGTAGCCTCCCCAAATGTAGCCGGTTCGATATACTTCTCATTCGTTTGCTGGGCTCCAAAACCTATGGTTAGTCCCCCTTGAAAAGACCCATCAATAGGAAACGACATACAATTATGAACTTGAATCTTTTTTAAATCATTGTCTGATGAAAAATAACGCATTCCGAACATATTACCCAAATGACGGGAATCTAGAACTCCCATTTCAATACCTAAGGGCAAACTACCTGCAATAAAAATGCCTTCTCTTTTATTCTCTATCTTCCACAACAATTCTCGAGATTTCCTCTCGCTTTCCGCAATGGCTGCTTCTTCTTGTTCCTTTTTTACCCTTGCCTGCCGCTCAAGTTCAATTCGTTGTGCCTCTTCAACACGACGTTTTTCTTCTGCCGCTTTAATGCGTTCCCAGTTCGCATTCGTTTCGGATACCTTTTTTGAAAATGCCTCTTTATTGGGTGGAAAGTACCCTAGTTGAGTCTCAATGGAATTAAGGTAATCGGTTATACGGGTAATAAAAAAGGTCGAATATGAATACTCCCTCCAAAGATTTTCCATTTGTGTAAGATGTTGTCTTACACTTTTAAAATCCGCGCGGGCATGGCTGATAAGAATATAATTGTCATTTGACCTATAAAATTCGGCCGCACTAGCTTTTATTTTAACTTGGCTATATGTTTGTTGCAAGCTAACCAAGGAATTTACCAATATTTCTCCTTGCTTTTGCGTTTTTGCATCGATAAAATTATTCGCTTTTAAACGATTTAGCGCTTGAATAAAAATATCAGAATCTACTCTTGAATAGTCTAGTGAGCCCACACATGTAGATAGTGTTGAAACGATCTCATTTGCCGCGTCTTTTTCTCGAATTCGTTTTTCTTCCTTTATCTGGCCATTGGTTTTGGTTATTACGGATATTTCATTATTTGATAATAAAGTTATATCCATAGTAGCAATATCAGGGTCTATCGAAAGAAATTGATTATATCGATATGATTTACCATTAGGTAGTTTTAACTCTAACGTTGCATCACCTGAATAAATAGAATGACTCTGATAACTACCCGCTTCAGAAGCAGATACAATAAAATCACTCGTAAGCCTTTTATCATCTACCTCAACAATGAGAATGACTTTTGCTGAAATATTTACGTTAATGCTTACTTCATGCTGTTTATAGGTTTTTACTGGTGCCGCTGCCGGCTTGTATGATTTTATTGGAGCTTTCTTAACTTTAGGTTGCGACCCAGGCAGGTTAATTGCTTGGGCTTTAAGGTAAATAGGGGTAAAAAAAAGAAAAACAGAACACACGACAATGAAACGGCAGAAAAATAAAACTTTTTTTGTTACCATGATAATTTTTTTTTAATAGCTATGATTTTAAATAATGAATATATAATTACCGAATTACAAAAGCCCCCAATCCCAATATATAAGAACAATTCGAAATACCAATTAATTGGTTATGGCTTTCCGTTTTACAGTTAAGATTATAAACTTCCCACATTTAAAATAATTCTTAGTTCATTATTTAAAACACACTATTAGATTTCAAACACTCGATCAAAATAAATCGCTGAATGCATCGGGATCAGCCATGAGAACAAGTAGAATGGAAAACAAAAAGATTCCGAATAAAAAACCCCAAAAACCAAAGACAGAATCCATGAAAAGGGTTCCTTCAATTAAAAGAACTAAGCCAACCAATCCCATTATTCCCAAATAAATAGAGGATAGCACGATATTGATCATATATATCCCATTGTCATCTTCCCCAAAAATTAACGTGGTAATTAACAATGCGGCTGCTAATAGAAGTGAAACGTCGGTAAAAAGTGTAAGAGAAGGTACTCCGAAATTAGTTAATCCAAGGATTAATATAGCTCCCACAAAAAATAACAACAATCCAAATTGAACAATTGATAATCGTATATCCCCATCATAATAACCCGTACTTTTTTCTAATAGCAGCGTTCGAAAACGGCTAAGTGCATTTGATCTTTTTACATTTAGATCTTTATATTTTGTATTTAGTTTTGCAAGAGGTCCAATTGATTTTTTATTTGAATGCGACTTTTTAGTTATATCCTTTATCAGAGTATGTTTCAGGCCCAATAACGTGTTATTATCTAATGACTTTACACTTAAATTAGGGACCGATTGAATTAGCCATTCATTGATAGAATTTCTACTATCGAGAACGGTATCCGGTATTAAATTGAATTCTCGTAGGGACCGATTCTCATTATTGAGTTTGTTTGACGCACTGATTTTAGCATAATTAAAACCCTTCGAAGGTTTTGATTTACTACAATCCGATGTTGATGAATGTTTTTGATATGTGTGAGTTACATCCCAATTACCCCGATTCCCTAAAATTCGATGCTTTTGTGGTAAACCACAAGAAAAAATCCCCAAGGTGATCATTATAAGCAAAACCCCGATTCGATTGAACTTGTTTTTTCTCATAAACACTTATAGGAACAAATTTACAATTCAGATGACCAATCGACGTTGCCCCTACGAAATATACCAATATATTGGTAGTCGCTAGCCTTGAATAAAGCGCGAATTTTGTATCATGTCAAAATCACGAATTGAATATCTCGAAATTCTAAATTTAGATGAATCTGCCACAATTAATGAAATAGAGGCTCGGTTTAATGAATTGTACAGTGATTTTCAGATCCGATTGACTAATGCGCCCACCCCTAATTTGAAGAAACTTTATCAAAAAAACTTACAAGAATTAGAGGAGACTTATGCCTTACTAACGAATCAGAAAGTCACAAGCCAACCCAAAACCGATTTGCCTTCATCAAAACCTGTCCAAAATTTTCAAAACGGGCCTAGCGAATCGAGCAACAAAAGTGATGCAAGTGATAACAAACGCCAGAGTAACCCTCAAGTCATTGCGGGAAGAGGTGCTAGAACTCCCATCCCAAATAACAACAACGATAAGGTTCTGAAATCTTCAGGAATTTCTTTTAATATATTCGTCATTACCGTAGTTGTCGCCGTGGCCGGAATTGCGCTGCTCACAACACTTTACTTTGACGGGAAGAACGAAGTCGTTGAAATGCAAAAAGAAGCGGCAAAGGACCAAGATTTTCTAAAATTCAAAGACATCTTCAAAAATGGCAAGTTTAAGGTTGAGAATCGCACGAACCAAACCGTTACCGTTTTGATAACCCACATTACCTTCTTTGACAATCAAGGACAACTTAAAGAGTATAAATTTCTTGGGACCGATGGAAATCCGAAATCGGTTCAAGTGGTTATCGAGCCTGGTAAAAATGTGAGCATTAACCAGTATGACGGACCAGTGAAATGGGATGGGTCGGTGGTATCATATGCTATGCTAGTTTACGGAAACGGAAATTCAAGCCAGCCATCGGCTGTTTACAGTGGGATTTGGCTCCACGAATGGCCTGAAAATAAACTTGTAATTACCCTTTAATTATCATGAGAATCAAAAACTTGGAACATGGCACATTTGCCAAAATCCAACAAGAGGTTGTAACAACTATTGCAGATGTTGGATTACCCGCATTGTTTGTCAACACCTTAGGGGATATTGAAAAAATCACCCGTCAAAATGAATTCCTTAATCAAGACATACGCATATGGATAATTGGTGAGTTACCCGATATTGACTGGGTAAACGTTGCTCATTGCGACCTTTCAAAAGATAAAGAGCTCATCGAGAAGGGCGAAATTGTTCATCATGATTTTCAGATCAATAACCAACATATTAATCTGTCTGCATCCAAAATTGAACATTATCAACCGGGTTTAATCAGTAGTATTCAACCCTTATTTACCGTAATATGCATATATAAACCCGACGTCGATTCTTCTTTTGAAACGCTAAGATTATTAGCCGATGACCTA
This sequence comes from Chitinophaga pinensis, assembly GCA_945863965.1. Lineage (GTDB taxonomy): Bacteria > Bacteroidota > Bacteroidia > NS11-12g > UBA955 > VMCP01. Next base: position 19,947 of record CAMBBZ010000002.1, read on the forward strand.
CCGTGGGTTCATTTGATTGATTTTGACCATTGTTTGCCCGCATCATTAAAAAAAGAGTTATCACAAAAACTCATTCAGTTTGAGTACACGGAGATTACAGATAATATCGAAGTTCCAAACTTAGTGATGCTATTCAATCAAAATTCGCAAGAAAAACAAAGTATACACACGAATTATTTGAGCATCAATCAACTAAAAAAGACGGTAAAAACGATATCATTAATTGCAGGAAAAGAGCTAAACAACATCATTTCCAAAAAAGCAATTACCCAACAAAAGATATTACAAATCCCTGATTCGCGAAACAGCAATGTCAACGATTGCATTGCTAAATTAAAACAAATAATTCAACAATATTCAGTAAATTACGAGAAAAGCACCATTACATCAACCGAATTATTTATTCAGTCTGAATCACATAGGGGCATCAAACAGACACTTTCCGAATTGGAAAACCAAACCATTATTTTTAAAGAAACGCCCAAAACGAAAAACATAGAACTCTCTTTAGAAACAAAATTCGAGAACCAATTAAAAGGCGATTTACACCAAAAAATATCAAAAAAATGTGCCACTGATGTCCAAATTTTCATTGACACCATCAATGTCTTAGAGAAAGAAATCGAACAATTGTTAGATTCACAAGGCATTGTATTCCAGAGAACCAATATGAAATATATCACCCAAAATGATATTGATTATTTCTTAAGTCAATGCTTTAATCGGAAAATCGATTATAGCGGCACCGCGCCAAATAAAGGATTGTACGAATACTTCTCGGCAGCACGAAAGTTTCAAATGGTATTTTTCATGATGGCTTCGATATTTGGGGTTTCTGGATTGATAAAAAAATATCAATTTGTATCCATACCCCTTTCCATTGTTCTTCTTGGATACGGAATCATAAATGTGTCGAAATCTGTTGCAAAAGAACGGGTCGAAAACGAAGAAAAGGAGACTAAATCAGCAATGGAAGCTATTGAGCGTTGGTTAAAAGATATCGGTAGCGACATGTCGAGAACTTGGACTAAAATTTTATTAGATACGTTTAAGTCGCAATTGAACATCCTCAATAGCGAGACTGAAACAGCGTTGAAAATTAATTTAACACAGCGAAATACTGAAACAGAAGATGAACGCAGAAAACAACAGAAAAGTCTTCAAACTTTTGAACTTAGCGAAAGAAAAATCGAAAACGTGCACCGCAGTGTCCAAACTATGGATCGCAATATTCAACGATTGCTATCAGATTCAAGAACTGGTTACAACCAGATATTGCGCGCTGAAAGAGATGGATCAAGAGATACAACTTCCGCAACAGAACGTAGGATTAGCAGATCTGAAAGACGATCAGATACCTAGTTTCAGATCGATTTAACATATTTATGAGAGTTGGTATAGATTTAGGTACTACCTATTCACTTATTACAGTTTTAGGCCATGATGGAAGACCTTATTTGATCCCCGATTCAGATAATCCAGAACTTTTTGCTACGCCGTCTGTGCTCAGTATTGCTGAAGGTTCCGCATTTGTAGGACATATAGTTGAAACATTAATAGAGCATAATCCAGATTTATCTGTTCAGCGCTTTTTCAAGAGAAGTTTTGGAAAAACAAAACCTTTGTATTTCGATAAGAATGGAGCTCCATGGTATCCTGAAGCGATGGCTGCATTGGTCTTAAAAAAGCTGAAATATGATGCTGAAATGTATTCAAATGAAAAAGTTGACGGCGCCGTAATCACAGTCCCCGCTCACTTTGACGATGCCCAGCGCAAGTGCGTTTTAAACGCCGCTGCATTAGCCGATATTCCAGTATTAGGTCTTGTCGAAGAACCCGTAGCCGCTGCGTTGCACTACACCGTATCTCAAAAAGTATACGATAAAGTTGTATTAGTCTATGATTTAGGTGGGGGCACTTTTGATTCTACCTTATTGAGCATCGATGAAAATGGCACTTATGTGCTATCAAAAGAAGGTATTTCAGATTTAGGAGGTAAGGAGTTTGATGAGCAAATTGCCGCATATATAATCGAACAATTTGAAAAACTTAGCGGCAATAGCCTCAGCCTAAACGCTATTACACTTCTTCAATTGCGTAAACTTTCTGAGGAAGTAAAAATTGAGCTTTCCATTCCCATGCTTCCGTCAATCAAAAAAACTGTTTTTTTAGACAATCAAATGATTGAGATTGTATTTAGTCGCAAAATATTCGAAAACAGCATCGCAAATGCCATTGATAGTACTATAGACGCGACCCGTAAATGCATTCAAGGCGCTCATATGAAGCTAGAGGATGTAAATACAATACTCTTAGTCGGTGGCTCCTCAATGATTCCTCTTATCAGAGAAAAGCTGCGCACTATTTTCTCCAACTCCGATCAGAATATTATATTTCACGAACCCATGAAAGCAGTAGCTTTCGGGGCAAGTATTTATGCTGCACAAATTGCGGGAGACGCATCTATATACAATATCCCACCGGAATTCATGGGAATAACTGGATATAACATCGGTATAAAAACATACAACAACGATACAAAAAACGAAGAAATCGATACTATAATTAGAAAAAATCTTCCTCTTCCGGTGAAGGCAACACGGACATATTATACAAGTTCTAACGAACAAAACAACATACGTTTACAAGTGGTGCAATTCAACGAAAAAGGAACTGATATTCATGCCATTGGAACGTTGAATATAGGTCCTATAAGTAACCCTAAGGCCAATTATCCGATAGAAATAACCTTAGAAAATACGGAAGATGGAATTATTCAAATTACGGCCTATGATCCGAATACAGGAATTGAAATAGAGCAAACATTCGGTTCAGAAGATGGTGAAGATAATTACCTAACCAAACAAAAGCGACTAGTCGATAAAACCATAATTAACAACCTGCAGAAATAATTATCAAAATACCTAAATTTAGTTAAGTCAAAATTTAAAATTGTAAATAAATTCGAGTAAATAAATTTTATATCTATGGAAAACAATGAATCCCTGATGGAAGAAGCTCAATCTAGACTAGAAGAACTAAATCGATTGACTGAAGTTGCCCAAGAGCGCTTCGATAATGAATCACAGGAGCTAGAAAACCTAAGAACGAACTTAAGTGCTGATTTCGAATCATTTGTTGAATCTAGCAAATCCTCACTTCAGGAAATCGAAGAATACAAATCGCAGGTACAAGAGGTACAATCCGAAATTGAACAAATGAAATCAGATGCGGAGGAATTAAAATCGCAAACTGAAAATTTCAGAATGGAAACCGAAGATTTTAGAAATGCGGCGGAGGAATTCAAATCTCAAAGCGAGGATTTACGAGACGAAACAAACACCCTCAAATCTGACACCGAAACCCTGAAAAGCGAAACCGAACAGTTACGCACAGAAACGGAAGAATTAAAGACTGATACGTCCGAGTTGCGCAACGAAACCGAACAACTACGAAACGAAAGCGATACATTAACTCAGGAAATTCAAGGTTTACGCGATGAGAGCAATAAACTGATGGACGAAACGACGCAATTAAGAAATGAAACTGAAGAGCTCAAAAATATCAGTTTGGAATTGAAAAATGATATTGAGAATCTTAAATCCCTCTCAGAACAATTGAGAGATGATATTGAAAACTTAAGAACGGAAAGTGAGCAAAAAAATCGTGAGATTTCTGATTTTAGAGACGATTCTGATAGTTTAAATAAAGAAACTATCGATTTGCGAGACGATGCTCGGGAAAGTGCGGATGATGCAAATTCATATGCCCGCGATGCTGAGAACCACGAACAACGTGCGGATAGTGCTGCCGACCGCGCAGAAGCAGCTGCTGCTAGAGTAGGGTTTTAATGTGTTATTTTAGTTAAATAGGCTTAATTAGAAAGCCTATTTAATTTAATTAGATATGAAATTAATCAAAATCATCTCGGTTATTATCTTATTGAGTGCTAAATTACCGGCAACCGCTCAAAGTATGACCGATAAGTGGGTAAAAACTGCATCAAGACAACTTAAGGCGACTATCTACCTGGATAGTATAAATGAAGACTATACCTTTTTTGCCCAATCTAAACGCTCGAAGCTTTGGGGTTACGGACAATACACCGAAAAAAAAGCGATTTTATATATTCCAATTGGTTACCAAGAATTAACGCCTATACAATCAGATGTATTTATGGCCAAGTACCAGAATGCCTATGGGTTAATTAAATCTAATTTCTCCGAAAATAACGCTATTTTAGTTCCATTTCTTTTCACTAGTTTTCTTTACGATGACCAATGTAAAGTTATGCAATCCGTGAAAATGAAAAATTCCCAAGGGAAATGGGGTATGTTCAACTTAAGAAACGGAATGCTAATGGCGCCATTTTGGTTCGGAGTACCCGAAAATATTCCAAACGTATATTTACAACCAGACGACTCAATCAACATCGAACAAAAAGAACTATGGAATCGCATACTTAATCAAAACAGCACCATTAAACTCTTGAATTTAAGTGGAGAACGACTTTTGCTTTTACATCCAGAATTGGATAAATTTTCTAAAATCACAGAAATCAATTTAAACGGTAATAATCTATCCCAAATACCCGATTGGTTTGACCAATTAAAATTAACATCACTCAATTTATTCGGAAACACCCACATAAGATTTATACCACACACCATCAATCGGTTTCAAACTTTAAAAATATTGAAATTTGGTTGGCACACTTTGCCCGGAAGCTGGCCGGTTCGCAGTTGGTATGAAACGTTGGAGTTTGACACCCTGCTTTTCGGAAGTCCTAGTATTACAGAAATTCACTGTAACCACTACTGCACAAGTCAGGAAAACCAAAATCACATTTTTACATTCTTAAAGTCACTGCCTAATCTAAAACACATTCATTTTTATCGGGAATCTTCACTACCTCTCCCTTTAATACATACATGGGCATCAGCCGATTCCATTTCGACGGTCATTTTTGATGCTTTAATTACGGACACTAGCGCAACATCTATTGTCGAAGATATCGGTAAATTGACCCACCTTAAACACGTCCAGTTTAGTGGTATCGACTCTTTGGATCTTAAACCGTTGCGTTCCTTAACCAATCCACGCTTTATTCAAATCAAATTTTATAAAAAAATAGAGGGAAATCGTTACGGTTTTCTGAGAGAATTCAGGTACGATAACACGATGGAAAACAAAACGCATCAAGATTTTATAGACGCCCTTGATAATTATTCCTTAAATTAGTATCTTTGCACTCCGTTTTGGAGAAACGGAACCTCCTAGTGAGGTAAATAGTTAAATAAAAAACATGGCTACAAAAATCAGATTACAAAGACAAGGTAGAAAGAAAAGACCTTTCTATCACATTGTGGTGGCGGATTCGCGTGCTCCGAGGGATGGCCGTTTCATTGAAAAAATTGGAACCTACAACCCCATCACCAATCCTGCAACCATCGAACTAGATGTGGACAAAGCAACCCAATGGTTATTAAAGGGAGCTGAACCCACAGACACCGCCGCGGCGATTCTATCGTACAAGGGCGCTAAGTACAAAAAACACCTCCAAATCGGTGTTAACAAAGGAGCCATTACCCAAGAAGTAGCAGATCAAAAATTTGCCCTTTGGATGGCCGAAAAAGACAACAAAGTGCAATCTAAAGTAGACGTTTTAACCAAAGCACGCGAAGATCAACGCACTGCCGCATTTAAAGCCGAAGAAGCTAAGAAAGAGGCCATCGCTGCTAAGATTCAAGATCGTTTGATCGCTGAAGCTGCTGCTAATGCCCCTGTCGTTGAAGCTACTGAAGAAGTAACCGAAGCACCCGCTGATGAAGCCGGTACCGAAGAAGCTCCTGCTGAAGAAAGCGCTGAATAATGCGCAAACTCCCTCCACCAGTGCACATCATTGGAAGCATCACTTCCAAACACGGGTACAAGGGAACCATACACATTCGCTGGGAAGATGAAGATCTTATCCCAGAAGAAGGGGATTTCCTTTTTGTCGTTATCGACCAAAAGGGAGTCCCCTTTCGAATTTTAAAAATGAATGGAACCGCAGAGCTCGTTGACCTAGAATTCATTGATTCCGATGAAAAAGCCAAAGAAATTATTGGCAAACCCGTCGGACTCGATCAATCTCTTATCCCTGAAAATCACTTCCATACCGCCTTAGAACACTTTAGCCTACAAGATTCTAGAAGCTCGTTCACAGGCGTCATTACCAAAATGCTCGAATACCCCGGACAGCTCATGCTGCACGTGTCTTGCAATAATCGCGAATATTTAATTCCCTATGTGGAAGAATGGATTCGGGAAACCAATATTAAAACCCGAACTTTGATTATGGATTTGCCCGAAGGATTGATTGACTCGGACACCCAGAGTACCCATGAGGATTGATATCATCAGCGCCGTTCCCGAATTGCTCGTTGGTCCCTTAAACCACAGCATTCCTAAAAGAGCCCAAGATAAAGGCCTTTTGCAACTACATATTCATAACCTACACGAATATGGTCTCGGCAAATACAAACAAATAGACGATTATCCCTTTGGAGGCGGTGCCGGTATGGTGCTAAAACCAGAGCCCCTTGCTGCCGTTATAGAAATGCTGCAAGCCCAAAGATCCTACCAACATATCATTTATACCAGTCCCGATGGACTCCATCTGAACCAATCGACTGCTAATCAGCTGTCTTTATTGGAGAATATCATCATCATTTGCGGACATTACAAAGGCATTGACCATCGCATACGCGATGAATATGTAACCCTAGAAATTTCACTAGGAGATTTCGTATTGAGCGGCGGAGAAATTGCAGCTTGTGCTATTACCGATGCAATCGTGCGTTTATTGCCCGGCGTAATTGGCAACGAAGAAAGTGCCCTCAACGACTCCTTCCAAGATCAATTATTGGCACCCCCCCTCTATACCCGTCCTGAAGTTTTTCACGACAGGCGCGTGCCGGAAATATTGCTTAGCGGCAATCACAGTAAAATTGAAAACTGGCGATTAGAGCAATCTATCGAACGTACCCAACTATTAAGACCCGACTTACTCAATCCAAACGAATGAATCTAACCCTTACACGTCCCCTCGTAGTTTTCGATATAGAAACCACCGGCATCAACACCCAGCGCGATCGTATCGTTGAAATTAGTATGCTCAAAGCGTTTCCCAATGGCGACGAAGAATTGCGCACCTATCGGATCAATCCCACCATTCCCATCCCAAAAGACGCCAGTCAGATACACGGAATTTATGATACCGACGTTGCCGATAAACCCACCTTTAAAGAACTGGCCAAAGAAATTGAACACTTCGTACATTTATGCGATTTCGGGGGCTTCAATTCCAATAAGTTCGACTTCCCATTATTAGTTGAAGAGTTTTACAGGGCCGAAATTGAAATTGATATCGACAACCGAAAGTTCATCGATGTTCAACGCATTTTTCACACGATGGAACCCCGGAATTTATCGGCCGCCTATCAATTTTACTGCAATCAAACTCTGGAAGATGCGCATTCTGCAGAAGCCGATACCATTGCCACTTGGAATATCCTCAAAGCCCAATTGGATCGATATCCCCAATTACCTAAAGATGTGAAAGGCCTCCACGAATTTTCGGGACAAGGCAATAATGTGGATTTAGCCGGAAGATTGGTTTACGATAAGAATAAAGTCGCGGTTTTCAATTTCGGAAAACACCGCGGAAAGCCTGTAGAATGGGTCCTCAAGCAAGAACCTAGCTACTACAACTGGATGATGGACGGCGATTTTCCCCAGCAAACCAAACGGGTACTCACCCGCATACGTTTACAAATGATGAAACACTAATGAAGCCCGCCCCCATTACCATTATAGAAGAAACCAACGATTGGGTTTGTGTATACAAACCCCCTTATGTACCTAGCATGCCCGAAAGAGGCAAATACACCGCGCAACCCGTAATTGAGTGGGCCCAAAATCGATACGAAACCGCTATTTTATGCCACCGGATTGACCGCGAAACATCGGGGATAATGATTTTGGCGAAAACCCCTGAAGCCCATCGGCATATTTCAATGCAGTTCGAGCATCGCCAAATTGAAAAACGCTATCATGCCCTTGTAGATGGACCTGTAAACTTCGATAATTTCGAGGTAGATTTACCCATCAATACCAACGATTTAAACCATATCCGCATCGATAGGAAAAATGGGAAACAAGCCCTCACCCGTTTTCATACATTGCACGAATACAAACACTTTAGTTTAATTGAGTGTATGCCCAAAACCGGTCGTTTGCACCAGATTCGGGTGCATCTGGCCTCGCAAAATGCCAAAATTGCCGGAGATATTTTATACGGAAGTCAAATCCCCATGCTCAGCAAAATCAAACGCAAGCTTTCCGGAGAAGACAGACCCCTTATCGAGCGGTTTGCATTGCATGCCTATCAATTGGGATTCGCCGATCTTAATGGCGATATGAAAACCATCACCGCACCCTATGCCAAAGATTTTGATGTATTTGTAAAATTGCTCAATAAATACGATTAGGCCTGGGCGAAGGGTGTTTTTAAAAGGTGTTCTTCCACATCATGCTTTCGACCGGCCGATTCGGCTGTCCGCTGTATTTGGCGTTCTTCTTAGTGTTGTAAGGAACCAATATTTCACCGTCAACCGGGAAGTAAATCAACTGTCCGATAGGCATTCCTGCATATACCCGCACAGGCATTTTAACGGATATTTCGAGCGTCCAATTGCCACAAAATCCAACATCACCTTTCCCTGCGGTAGCGTGAATGTCGATTCCCAATCGACCCGTACTGCTTTTACCTTCTAAAAAAGGCACATGCGCATGCGTTTCGGTGTATTCTAAGGTAACCCCCAAATACAGGGTATCGGGTTGCAAAACAAATCCGCCCTCCTGTATTTCAAAATGACGAATCGTATTATGCAATTTAGCATCGAGTTCCGCGGCTTCATAAACCGCCAAATGGGCTCCTAAATGTACGTCGTAGCTGTTACTACCTAACGCATTTCGATCGTAGGGCGCAATTACAATATTGCCCTTTTCTATTTCTTCTAGGATTCGAGAATCGCTCAAAATCATTCCACAAAGATAGTGGAATTGAATAATTTGCGTGGGCCTAATTTATCTGCCCAATTCCAAATAGGCAGGACGTATGGGTAACTGCGGCGGGCGGAAATCAGCAATTCTCTGAATAAAACTAACACTGGGCATGGGCAAAACAAAAACATTATTGAGCTTACGAACCTCCCCAAAAGGGCCTTGTTCCTCGTACGTACCACCCCAATTGGCAAAGTACATAAGTCCAAAAGACCAGCTTTTATTACTGTTTTTGGTACTGATCAACCGCAACTGCAAGTTGGCGTACAAGGTGTGTCGATCCATCAATTTATTTACGTATTTGATTTTATACGGACTTCCCAAAGGATTGGTCGGATCTTGTAATTGGGGCTTACCCGCGCCGTCCAATACCCACGCCGATACGCCTTTTTGTTCTTGATATCCATTTGAATACCAAAATTCCCCCATCACATAAATTCCTTTTGTCAGTTTTTTACAGCCGCCCAATTGAAGGAACAAATTACTAGAGGGCAACAAATTGGTGGTTAATAAACCGATGGCGACAGTCGCATGGTTGTCTGAAGTGCCATACGTATATCCCCCGTACAATAAATTGGCGCTAAAGGCCGCATCACCATCTAGAAACAAACTGCTGGCCATAACATCCCCAATTACCAAGCGCTGCAAAGGAGCCACTTCTTTGGTATATTGCGGGGCGATGTAAGCATAAAAGGGAAGCACTAAGCCGGCAGAAACCGAAAAATCGTTTAATAGTCCATACTGCACATCGTTGAGCAACCCATTGAGATTTTGGTATTGCAATGTTTTTTTCTCTACGGGGAAGCCCGATTGCATGAAAATATACCTTCCGCCAATAAGCTTCCTTTCCTCAAATGTATCTTCCGTGCTGTCTGCTAACGCTTTCGTATCAAGTGGCCGCTGTGCGTTTAGAGAATTTCCCCAAAGAAGCAAAATAAGCCCAGCCGAACGTAATAGAAGCATGGCTTCAAAGTTACAAACTTTGTGAATTATTTAGCCACCATAAGTTTCCAACAGCGCACCGAAGCGTCGTCGGATACAGAAATAAATATTTCTGTGTCGAGCCATAGTATATCATTGACCGAGCTTTTATGGCCGTTTTCATGATCGGGGAAAATACTCCCCAGAGGCTCTAGGGTTTTAACATCCCACAACCGAATGCTTTTATCCATGCTGCCCGTAGCCAAAATGCGCAAGTCGGGCGACAGGGCTAAGCCGTGAATGCTATACCAATGGGCATCTTGAATATTGTGATCGAGAAACAGGTGATTCCAGCGGTGCAACTTGGCATCGCGCCCAACGGCAAAAACCCAATCTGGTGTATGCACTAATTTGAACCAAGAGGCGTCTCCCAAGCGATGTGAAGCGCGCAGGTCGAGGTCGATAGTTAGTTCCCACATGCGGCCTTCGCTCCCTGTAAACCACCAATTATCACCTACTTTATTGCCCCACCTGAGCGATTGTGTAGAAAGTTTAATACGTTTTTTTATCGTTCCTTGGGAATCCCAAGCGGCCACATCGCCCTTCTCAGAACAACTCAGGTAAAATCCCTGGCCTGCACCCACCCAAAAAACAGAACCTTCGTGAATTTTTACAATTTTTGGCGACTGATTTTTTTGCAATATGTACACATTGCCGTATTGACCTCCGGCCAAGATTCGATCGGCTGGCAAATCGTAATACATGGAAAATACGGCTTCGGGGACCCGCGCAAATACAACTCCGTCATCGCTATTGGGGTCTTCCCAGTGCACAATAAATCCATCGCTACCGGCTGTAAAAAAACCGGAATGACCGTCGGAGATCACACAATACACGGATTGTTTATGACCTTTGAATTCCCGTTGGTGGAAAATGGCTACTTTTGACATATGTCTTGGTTACACGAATGGCAAGATTTACAAGGAACACGGTTGTTCTTGGGTCCTCTAAATCATGAGATACAAATTTACGACTTAGACCCCTCAATATCGACCTCTCGCAGTCGAGAAAAATTCGCGTTACAACGCATTATCGACGACAAGTATCCAGAATTGGTTATAACCAAAGACGTTCACGGAAAACCGTACTTCCCCCAAAAAGAATTACACATTAATTACAGTCATTCCGCCACCCATCTGTTTTGGGGGGAGCACGAAAAATATGCGCTTGGCGTTGACGTAGAAATAGCGCGTATTCAGTTGCAGCGCGTGGCGCATAAATATTGCAATGAAACCGAGTTGAACTACACAGATAATGGCGTGAACACAGCACTTTTAGTGGCTATATGGTCGGCCAAAGAGGCTATGTTTAAAGCCTATGGCAAAGGGGCCATCGACTTCAGGACTGACATGCAAATTTCGCCATTCACGGTTCAAGAAGAAGGCACCTTGATTGGCTTTTTCGGGGCGGGAATTAATGTAAGTTTAAACATTTCCTATCGCAGATTCAACAATATGATTTGTACATGGGTATTATGGGTCTGAAGGGGGCGTAAACGGGCGGTTATTTGACTATATTTGCACTCGTTATAACGTATGAAAAACATCCGCAATTTTTGCATCATTGCCCATATTGATCACGGCAAAAGTACGCTTGCCGACCGCTTGTTGGAGTATACCAAAACTATCGATAAGCGTCAGATGCAAGCCCAGTTGCTCGATGACATGGATTTGGAGCGCGAACGCGGTATCACCATTAAAAGTCATGCCATTCAAATGGAATATGAACTTGATGGTGAGAAGTATATCCTTAATTTAATTGACACCCCCGGTCACGTCGATTTCAGTTACGAAGTGAGTCGCTCTATTGCGGCCTGTGAAGGGGCTTTATTAATCGTAGATGCGGCACAAGGTATTGAAGCCCAAACGATCAGTAATTTATTCATGGCTTTGGACCATGGTTTGGAAATTATTCCGGTTTTGAATAAGATTGACCTACCCGGTGCCATGCAGGAAGAGGTTAAGGATGAAATCGTAGAACTGTTGGGTTGTGAACGCGATGCCATTATACCGGCAAGTGGTAAAACGGGATTGGGCGTATTTGATATTTTACGGGCTATTATTGAACGTGTTCCGGCTCCAAAAGGAGATCCTACCGCTCCCTTTAAAGCCCTTATTTTTGATTCCGTGTTTAATTCCTTTCGCGGCATCATTGCGTATTTCCGCGTAATCGATGGCGAAATCAGAAAAGGACAGCACGTGAAATTCATGAATACCGGCATGGATTATCGGGCCGATGAAATTGGCGTATTGAAATTAACACCAACTCCCAAAGACGTAGTAAGAGCGGGTGATGTAGGTTTTATTATTTCTGGAATAAAAGAAGCCAAAGAAGTTAAAGTGGGCGATACCATCACCGACTTTAACAATCCGGCACTCCAATCCATTCAAGGTTTCGAAGAAGTAAAACCGATGGTATTTGCGGGCTTATATCCTGTCGATACCGAAGATTACGAAGATTTGCGCGATGCCATGGGCAAACTGCAATTAAACGATGCCAGTATTGTCTTTGAACCCGAAAGTTCAGCAGCTTTGGGTTTCGGATTCCGCTGCGGTTTCTTGGGTATGTTGCATTTAGAAATCATTCAAGAACGTTTGGAACGCGAATTCAATATGACCGTTATTACCACCGTTCCCAACGTGAGCTATATTGCCTATACCACGAAAGGCGAAGTGCTTCCCGTTAATAACCCCAGCGACTTACCCTCGCCGGATAAGATTAAATTTGTGGAAGAACCTTATATAAGTGCGTCTATAATAACCAAATCAGACTGGGTTGGTCCCGTGATGAGTTTGTGTTTAGACAAGCGTGGTATATTGAAGAACCAAGTATATTTGACTTCCGACCGGGTAGAATTAAGTTTTGAAATGCCCTTGGCGGAAATTGTTTTTGACTTTTACGATCGATTGAAAACCATATCCAGAGGCTATGCCAGTTTTGATTACTCCCCTATAGGATTTAAAGAATCGCACCTCGTAAAAATGGATATCATGCTTAATGCCAATCAAGTCGATGCATTAAGTGCTATTATACACCGCGACAGTGCGTTCGATTTAGGGAAAAAGATTTGCAAAAAACTCAAGGAGCTAATTCCAAAACAACAATTTGAAATTGCCATTCAAGCGGGTATTGGCGCAAAAATTATTGCTCGAGAAACGATTTCTGCCCTTCGTAAAGACGTGACTGCCAAGTGTTATGGTGGTGATATTTCTAGAAAGCGTAAATTGTTAGAAAAGCAAAAAGCGGGTAAAAAACGCATGAGATCGGTAGGAAACGTAGACATTCCTCAGAGTGCCTTCATGGCTGTATTAAAGCTCAACGACTAGTAACTTTGGGAGAAATAAGCTCCCAATGAACGAAAATTACGCGCTATTGCTCCTAGGCCGATGCAAAGGTATCGGTCCCATTCACGCCAAAAACGCACTCAACTATTACGGAACGGCTGCCCAAATTTTTGCCCAACCTGGCATCGATTTGTCTCAGTCATGCGGTTGGAATGCGGCTCAAGTAGCAGAATTCAAAAGCGCCCCCACCCAATACGGCTCGCTCGTATCGCGTGATATGGCGTTTCTAGAATCGCACCACATTCAACTACTCCCCTACTATAAAGACAGTTATCCCCTGCGACTCAAGCAAATAATAGATGCGCCAATCTGTCTTTATTATAAAGGGAAACCCGCCCTTAATCCTTCGCGTACCTTGGCCATTGTGGGTACCCGCAAACCCAGCGCACACAGCCTATTTTTAACCCAACAACTAGTGGAGCATGCCCAACAATACGGCGTACAAATCATTAGCGGTCTTGCTTATGGGATAGACATTACGGCGCACCGGTGTGCATTGAAACAACATATTTCCACAGTGGGCGTTCTGGCCCATGGATTGGATCAAATGTATCCTAAAGCCCACCTACAAACAGCTGTTGACATGCAAAAAGAGGGGGGAATACTTACAGAAATGCCCTTATTTTCGGCCTTGCACCCCGATTTGTTTCCCAGAAGAAATCGACTGATTGCCGGCATGAGCGATGCGGTTTTGGTTATCGAAAGTAAACGCATTGGCGGCAGTATGTCGACCGCCCAAATAGCCCGCAGCTACGATCGAGATGTTTTTGCTTTTCCTGGCAATCCAGCCCAGGGACATAATTCAGGTTGCAATGCCCTGATTAAACGCCAAGTGGCTGAGCTTGTTGAAGACTTTAGTGACATTGTCAAGGCCATGAATTGGCAAGACCTACAGCCGGGTAAATCGAAGACGCAAACCGACCTATTTCCGCAGTTTAGCCCCGATGAACAAACTTTCTTGCAAGCCCTAACGGGAAAGCGATTGCACATCGATGAACTGATACAGTTTTCAGGGCTACCCCTACATAAAATAACGTTGTGCGCCTTGGAGTTGGAACTTAAGGGGGCGGTAAAAGTGCTACCCGGTAAATTTTATCAGCGCATTGTGTAGCAAAGGGGAGGTTCGTTAACCAAGAATAAAAGACTGAATAACCTGCAACGGTTATTCCTATAGATTTCTGTTAAAAAAAAATCTGGCTGTTGGATATAACAGCCAGATTAGATTGGAAATATAAAAAGTGGTTGGTTTACTTCCGGTTTGACCCCTTAGAGCGGCTTTGACTGGCTTTCATAGCCAATTCCATACGTTCTTGGAATTTCGTTTTGGTAACCGGTTTCTTCCTAGCATTGGCGATTTGGTCTAGAAGCTTTTTATCGTCGACCGTTTTACGAATAACAAATTGTTGACCAAAGGTGACCATATTACTTACGAAATAATACCAGGTTAATCCACTCGCATAATCATTTAAAACTCCTAAGAAAATAATCGGCATAAAGTATCCAATGTACTTCATTTGCCCGGTTACACCAGAAATCTGATTATTTAAATGGGTATAGATGAGCGTAGAAACAGTCATTAATAAGGTAAAGAAACTGACATGGTCGCCGTAAAACGGAATACTGAAACCAAGTGAAGGTCCGTCGTATTGACTTAAATCGGTAGCCCATAAGAATGCTTTTTGACGGAGTTCAAAAGCCACTGGGAAAAACTGAAACATAGCAAAAAGTATGGGTAATTGTAACAACATGGGTACACAGCCACTAAGCGGACTGACCCCCGCTTTTTTGTACAAGGCCATATTTTCCTGTTGCGTTTTCTGCAAATCATTTCCGTGCTTTTCTTTGATTGCTTCGATTTCCGGCTTTAGAATTCGCATTTTAGCCGTAGAGATATACGATTTATACACCAAGGGCAACAGCAATGTTTTGATGATGAGCGTGAGAATCATAATAAGAATACCGGTAGAACCGATAACTCCGTCGAGGGCTGAAAAAACCGGGATTACCACACCTCTATTTACCCAACCAAAGATTCCCCAACCCAATGGGATAATGCGTTCTAGCTCGGAATTGGCGATACCTATATTGGTGCTTTCAAGGGTTTTATAGTGGTTCGGGCCGAAATAAAAGTGAAAATTCCCGTTGCGCTTTTCCTCTCCTTTGTATTCCATGAAGATACGCGCGCTCAAAGGCTTAATATCGGCAGAATCTGCCGTTGATCCTTTCATCTTCATTGCCAATTTTGCATCGGTGCTAATATCAGCATCGCTAGCAATTACGACAGAAAAATATTGTTGCTTAAAGGCTATCCATTTGAGAGGAGATTTTAAAAGTTCTTCGGCTTCTTCGGTGGTGGTTAAGGTAGTTGGCGTTTCGTCGGGCAGCTTGTATACGATAGCGGTTTGTTGTTCTTCCCACTTCATGTCGCGTTCCTGCTTTTGTAAAGTGGCAGCCCAATCGAATCTGAAGTCCGAATTTCCTCGGCGCACAAAATCGCTCATCCCAACAACGTTTAAGGCGTAATTAACCACATAAGGGCGGTTGCTATAAAGGGTATATTTTTGCTCTACGTATTGATTTTCATTAACCGACAACCGAAAAGCAATCACCGTATCCGATTGTTCGGCAACTTCCCAAAGAAAATCTCGGCTATTAAGTTCTTGGCCTCTTTGATCGGTCCAAGTCCAAGCCATTTCATTTTTCCCTTCTATCAATAAATCAAGATCATCCTTGTTGGATCTTTTGAATTCATTGAGTTTTACAGAACTTATGCGCCCCCCTCTGGTATTAAACTGCAGGGAAAGGTGCTTATTTTTCATTAAAATCAAGGAATCCGTACCTGATTCAAAGGCGGCAAATTCTTGAGACTTTGTGATTTTCACACCAAGAGAATCGGTTTTTACGATTGGCACTTGCGCTTTGGCGCTGCCAACTGCTTGATTGACTGAGTCCTGAAAACGCTGATCTACCCGGGCGATACTATCGCGGAGGTTGTTGATACGCGCCTGCTCTTCGGGGGTCGGAGCAGTATACCAGTAATAACCGGCTAGAATGAGGAAAATCAGGGAGAACCCAATGACTGTATTACGATCCATAATTGGCGGTGCAAAGGTACGATAAAGGCCGGATAACAAAAAGATGAAATTGTGGCTATGCAATCTATAAATTCTTTCTTATCTTTGCAACCTGAAAAACCAGATGGCAAACACGGGTAAAATTTCTCAAATTATAGGACCTGTTGTTGACGTAAGTTTCAACGAGGCGGGTTCCAGATTACCACAGATTTACAACGCTTTGGCTGTAACCAAAGAGAATGGACAAGAAGTAATCCTTGAAGTGCAACAGCACTTAGGGGAAAACATGGTTCGTACCATCGCGATGGACGGAACAGAAGGGATGCGCCGCGGAACCACCGTAGTCGACCTTGGAAGTCCTATCACTATGCCAGTAGGCGAAAGCATACGCGGACGTTTAATGAATGTAGTGGGAGATGCCATTGACGGCATGACTCCATTGGATAAAACCAACGGTCGCTCGATACATGCAGCCGCTCCAACTTTCGAAAACTTAAGTACGTCGGCAGAGCCTTTATATACAGGTATCAAAGTAATTGATTTATTAGAACCTTATGCCAAAGGGGGTAAAATCGGTTTGTTTGGTGGTGCCGGAGTAGGTAAAACCGTATTGATCATGGAGCTCATTAACAACATCGCTAAAGCTTACAGCGGTATGTCGGTTTTTGCCGGAGTTGGTGAACGTAGCCGTGAAGGAAATGATTTGCTTCGCGAAATGATTGAGTCAGGCGTGATACGCTATGGCGAAGAGTTCAAGAAAAGCATGGAAGAAGGCGGCTGGGATTTAAGCAAAGTCGATATGGAAGAATTAGCTAAAAGTCAAGCAACTCTGGTATTCGGACAAATGAACGAACCTCCAGGAGCACGTGCGCGTGTAGCCCTTTCAGGACTTTCAATCGCTGAATATTTCCGTGATGGCGATGGAGAAGGTGCCGGAAAAGACATCCTATTCTTTATCGATAATATATTCCGTTTCACCCAAGCGGGTTCAGAAGTATCGGCTCTTTTAGGCCGTATGCCAAGTGCCGTAGGTTATCAACCAACCTTGGCCACAGAGATGGGAGCCATGCAAGAACGTATCACCTCTACCACGCGCGGTTCTATTACCTCCGTTCAAGCGGTTTATGTTCCTGCCGATGATTTAACGGATCCAGCGCCGGCTACTACATTTGCCCACTTAGATGCCACAACGGTACTTTCCCGTAAAATTGCAGAATTGGGTATTTATCCAGCCGTAGACCCCTTAGATTCTACCAGCCGAATCCTTAGTCCTGATGTTTTGGGAAAAGAGCATTACGGTTGTGCACAACGCGTTAAAGAATTATTACAGCGATACAAAGAACTTCAAGACATCATTGCCATTTTGGGTATGGATGAATTGAGTGAAGAAGATAAATTAGTCGTTCACCGCGCCCGCCGTGTTCAACGTTTCCTTTCACAGCCCTTTTTCGTAGCAGAACAATTTACCGGATTACCAGGTGTTCTAGTCGACATTAAAGATACAATCAAAGGATTTACCATGATCATGAATGGGGAAGTGGATGAATATCCAGAAGCTGCTTTTAACTTAGTTGGTACCATTGAAGACGCGATCGAAAAAGGTAAAAAACTATTAGAAGAAGCCGCTGCGTAATACGTAAAACATGAAGGTTGAAATCTTAAGTCCAGACGCACACTTGTTTCAAGGTGAAGCAGAAATGGTAACCCTACCCGGCGTTGCAGGATCCTTTCAAATTAAGGAGAAACACGCCGCGCTAATCAGTAGCCTCCAATCAGGCAATATCAGCGTGCATAACGGTTCCGAAGTTTTAAACTTTCCCATACAAGGTGGACTCATAGAAGTGATTCACAATAATGTTATCATCTTAGTTTAAACAAAACCTAATACCTTTCAAGAGCCCGCTTCCTAAAGAAGCGGGCTCTTTTGTTGATTACCAATCTGTTGCATTATCTCTACACAAACACGCCACTAAACTACCTAAATATTTGTTCAACGTTTATGACTAGTTGTGAAACAAAAATTTCATGATGAAAAACATCAAAACAATTGATCTTCAATGAATTAAATGTAAAAACCTCCCAAAATGAAGAATAATGTTCACGTTTTGAAAGTAAATAACTAAACAAAATATGTTGTAATCTGCCAAAGCTGTCGCATATTTGTGTAAGGTATTGCTATGAACGTTACACAAAACAACTTCGACAAAATGATGGAATTGGAAATAATTCCTTTGCGTAACTACGCACTTTCTTTGACTCATGATATGGACGACACCAAGGATTTGGTACAAGATACCATTTTGAAGGCCTATCGGTACAAAGACCGGTTTCAAGCGGGAACCAATCTTCGCGGTTGGTTGTATACCATTTTGAAAAACTCGTTTATCAATAACTATCGGAGAGACCAAAAAAGGAATACATTTTTGGATACTACTGAGAATACCTATTTCCTCGATATTCCAAGTCATCATATCGATAACGATGCGGAATTAAAATTCATACGCAAAGACTTGAATGAAGCGGTTGAAGCTTTACCCCTAGATCTAAAAGTAACCTTTCGCTTAAACGCCGAAGGATATAAGTATCACGAAATTGCCGAAGAGTTGGGCATTCCAATCGGTACCGTTAAAACGAGAATCTTTATCGCCCGTCGTATTCTGCGCGAAAAACTTAAAGACTACGCTCTAGAATTTGGTTACCAATTGCAACAAGCGTAAATTGCCGCATGCCCGACGCGTACATGTATCTGCTCCTAGATGCGTTTACTATTATTGGACCTCTTGCCCTTTCGTTCGATAAAAAAGTAGCCTATTACAAGGATTGGAAATACCTATTCCCCTCACTCCTACTCGTATCATTTTTTTACCTTTTGTGGGATGTTTGGTTCACCCGCACCGGCGTTTGGGAATTCAACTTCCAATATTTACTTGGTCTCACCCTCTTCCAATTACCCCTCGAGGAATACGCGTTTTTCTTTGTTGTGCCGTTTTCCTGTGTCTTTATTTACCGCTGCCTTCAAGCATACTTCCCAAAGATAAATTTACCGATACAAGTGCTGTACTATGGAATGTTGGGAATTTCTGTGGTTCTTACCCTTGTCTTTTGGGGGAAATTGTACACGACCGTTACCTTTGGATTAATAAGCGTTAGTATGATTGTCTTGCGTTTTTCTTCACTTTGGGAAACCCTAAGTTCCTATTTCAATCATTTATGGTTGGCTTGGGCCGTAAGTATGATACCCATGATTTATGTGAACGGAAAACTAACAGGATTGCCCGTACTTATTTACAATAATGCCGAAAACATGTTTGTACGTATTGGTACGATACCATTTGAAGACTTCTTTTACAATTTTTTGTATATTCTGTGGGTTGTGATTTTGTTTGAATATCGCAAAGCAAAAGTAGGCAACACTTTACCCAATTGAAGATCACGTAACCTTCCAAACGGGTGTAAAGCCCTCATAAATGAATCCTAATCTACCTGGGTTTAATTAATCATAATTGCCTCAATGTAAGGAAATTATAATCAAGTGCGTTGGCCAAATTTAAGGCATATTGAAATCAGTGACCGCTGTTATCCCTTCCAAAATCAATTTAATCTAACCTCTAATTCATCTAAGACCAATTAATTTTAGAATCTATTACTTCCAGATTTCTGGATCTTTACTAGAGGCTTCTTTCGCTTTTTTCCGTTGCGATCTTGTAAGGGGCACCGGAACGTACTTCTCAGGATATTTTTTCAAATCAAGTAAAATACGAGTCAGCTCTTCACTGGTTTCAACAACCGATTCGTGCAAAGAATCCGAGACAACCAATTTACCCAAACTTCCCTTACCTTGATTGATACCTTCAATCAACGTTTCTGTTTTCCCCAAAATACCATTGAGTTGTGTCATTGTTTCAGCAATATTTACCGTGTCCAAACCCGAAGTCGCCAAATTAATCCGTTTAAGGGTTTTACTGATATCCTGATGATAGGTATTCAAATTTTCCGTAAACCGCGCCACATTACCAGTAGATTGCACAATAGACGCTTCGTTGGAAACGATAAGCTGCTGAACGCTCGATAATAACTCTTGTATGCGCACAATTGCGATGGGCAATTCGTTGAGCGCACGGTTAAGCCCTTTGTTTTGAAAAAAGCCATTCATAGAGCCTAACAAAGAATCGGCTTTCGAAGCCAGAGGAACAATCTGTTCGTTTATCGCTGAAAACTGATCGTGAGCATAATCACCAATTAGGGTGTCTCCATCTCGAATAAAATCAGTTTGATTACCCATGACCAATCGTACTCGTTGTCCTCCAAGTATCTGACTTTGAATTTCCATTTTTGAGTCCTTGGGGATATTCAAAGAAGATTTAATCTCAAAAATTGCCTGGATACGTTTTCCGTCGGCCGTAATGTCTAAATCCGACAATTGACCAATACGCAATCCATTGAACATAACGGAGGTACCTATACCCAATCCCTGCGCACTGTCGTAAAATACATATACATCGGTGCCAGCTTTGAATGGATTGTCCTTGCCACGCATAAAATTATACCCTAAGATAAGTACCGTTATCGCCATAGAGGTAAGGGCACCCACCTGAAATTCTTTGGAAAGACCTCTAAAAATGGACATAATACAAAAATACGAATTAAAAATAAAGTATTTGTGAACTGAACATATATAAAACAAAAAGTCCCGGCGCAAGCGCCGGGACTTTTATATGAAAATCAACTTAACTGTTAGTCTTTAACAATTACTTTCTTAACTGTTGTTTGACCTTTATTGGTCATGCGTACCAAGTACATTCCGTTTCCAAAGTCACCCAAATTGAATTGAGTTTCTCCGAATCCGCCACCTACAACACGTTCGGTCATTACAGCGCCTACAGCGTTCATTACCGTGATATTCATAGGTTCGTTGTTGTTCAAGGCGTAAGCTACTGTTATCGCTCCCGTTGTAGGGTTAGGATTAACACTTACTGCATCTGACAAGTTCAAGTTTTCGTTGTTCAAGAACGTATTCATACAATTTGGAGGATACTGCACGTAAACGGTACGTGAGATAATTCCAGATTTGTTTCCACTTCCATCGATTGCTTGGTATTCTATAGAATAGATACCGGCCATATAGATGTTGATGTTATGACTGATAACGTTTACTTTGATAGCTGTTTTAGAATAGTAGTTATCCGAAAGGATTAATCCACTTTCTGACCAGAAAGGTATTCCGATACAAGCAGCCACTGGAGGTGCTACCAATTGTGGAGACTCTATGTCTACCACGCGGATGTAACGATTCTTAGTTGTTTTGTTTCCACTTGCATCTGTAGCGATGAAAGTTTCTACATACGTTCCTAATGTGTAAGGATCTACTTTTCCTGTGCGCACTAAAGATACTTGCGAAGGTGCATAGTAGTTATCCGTTACCGTTACAGAACGTGAAGAATAAGGATCGTTCACATTGTGCATTACCGTATCGTTGGTGTTCAACTCAATATTAGGAGCAATAAAGTCATCTACTACGTAGTTGATTACGAAACCGTCTTCTACTGCTTTGTTTCCAGATGGATCCGCTGCATTATAAACGATTGGGTATGTTGCACGCTCTTGATTGTTTACCACGCCGTTGTAACCTGCATTACGGAACAATGTAATGTTACCATTGCAAGGATCTTGCGCATAGATATCGTCTACAAATGCTTGGTTAATTTGTACGTTGATGTTCATACCGTTGCTGATACGATTTCCCAAACGATAAATACCTGGCTTTTCTGTGTCGCGAACCATTACAAAACGCTTTACTACGGTTTCATTTCCTTGTGCATCTTTTGCACGGTATACTAGGTTATAGTTTCCTACTATTGAAGCATCTACTGTACCTTCTACTTTTATTGCTGAAGTCAAGTCACCATCTACGGCGTCGTTAGCTACGGCTCCTGGATCGGTGAATGTACCACACTGTTCAATCTTCATTGTATCAGAACCTTGTAAGGTTACTACCGGACCGGTACGGTCAAGTACTACAATAATTGTACGACTTCTAGTTTCTGCTTTGTTACCAGAGGCATCTTCAAGATCAAAATTGATGCTGTAAATACCCGCTGCTTGACAATCTAAATCGCTAGTTAGTACCACTTTGCTTGACAAATCACCTTCGGTAATATCAGACGCGGTGTAAGTAGTAGAAGCAACTTCTTGGTAGCAAGACTTAGCAGAAGCACCACGTTCTACACGTACTGTATCAGATCCAATTAAATTAATTACGGGCTTCAAGCCATCGTTAACCAATTTGATTGCATAATCTTCGTACTCTCCCACTTGGTTCACACCACATGAAAGGTTCGGGAATCCATCATAAGATGCACCGATACGCATACGGGTAGTTCCTTCGAAAGACTCTTTCAAAGATGGAACTTTGATTGTTCCCGCAACTGTAGTTCCAGAAATTTTACCAGAGCTCATTACTTCCTCACCTGCATCGTCAAAGTCACCGTCGATATTCCAATCAATCCATACTTTGTAGTTAATGCTGTTCGCAGAAGTCAAACGTTTGATTTCTACATCATAAGTAGCACCATACGTCATTTCAGCCGCTCTTTTGTCTGTACGATCTGTGTACATTTGGTTGTCCTCGTCTGAAGACTGAATTAAAATATACTTGTTCTGATCTGTTACCATTACACTATTGATGGCAATATCTTTTGCAATCAAGTTGGTCAAAGGTGTACAGTAGTTCAAACAGATTACATATTTGTTCTTGATTACTTTTTTATCTGTGTTCGCTTTTGTACCAAAGGTATTCCAAGCGCTCAAGGTAAATGTGTAAGCACCACCGGCCAAAAATTCGATTTGTGGGTTTTGGCTGTTTTTAGTAGTTCCGTTTACAAACTTGAAAGAGGTCGGGAATATAGACCAATCGTAATTATTGGCATAATCCGTTACCGTTTGGAAGCGCACCACATTACCAATGTTAGGACGTACGTTATCAGCTTTAAAGTCTACGAAACCAGGAGTAGATGGAGTAATAATTCTGATTGTGCGAGACGCACTATCAAGACCAGTACATGTCTTAGCCAATAAAGTTACGCGATAGTTACCGTTAGTAAATAAGGTGGTTGAGAAGTCTTTGCTGAATCCTGTAGGACTTCCATCTATACGCCATTCGTACTCAGGATCTCCTTTTGCATTAGAAGTAGTATTGGTACAGAAAAATTCTGCACCTACACCCATAGTCGTGTAAGGAGTAGTCCAAGAAGCTTTTGGAGGTGTTGGAGTTTCTAAATCAGATTCCCATTCGATTGCAAAACCACGACTTACGTCAGCACCATTGGTTTCGAAAGTCAAATAAGCCACACCATTCTTCAATCTTATAACAGTTGAATCCCATTTCACTTGATTGCTTTTATTAATAGTCGCAACTAAGTTATTTGGATTTTCTTCGCCTCCATCATAAATACGCAAGATGTCTTTATCGTCGGCCAAGTTCAAATCGTTAAACTTTAAACGGATTTCTTTTGCTCCACAAGGTAGAATCTTGAAATAATCGATTGATACTTTACGGTTGTTACCGTAGTTTCCAGATGGACCTCCGTGATCAAAAAGTCTACCGATACGCGTAGATGCTAATTTTTGGGGACCCATGTAATTATCTAGGGTAGGTAAACACTCAATGTATTTCTTCTTGCAATTTTTGGTTGAAAAACCTATTGCATTTTCTGAAGTCAAACATACTTCATACCAACCGTCTTCAAAAAAGTCGAACGTTGGGTTTTGATCTTTTGAAGTTTGATCACCAGCACCAGTTGGGGAAATCAATTCCCAATCCCAAGCGCGGGGTCCATTGGTACTTAAGTCAAATATTTTAGTTTGGTAACCCACTTCCACTTCATTGCTCTCAGCAATAAAGTCAGCTACGGGAACCGCAGTTGGCATTATAATACGAACTGATTTGGTATTAGAATCTGCGATACCGCAGTAATCCACTTTCATTGATATGTTGTACGTGCCGGCCGCATTCCATTTCGCCTCTCCTACTGTAGTATTGTCAGATCTTACAGCGTCTGCTTTGTCAAATTTCCATTTATAGGTAGCCCCTAAATTTGGATTTTTTGCAGGGAATTTATGGAAAGTTTCCTGCCAAGTATTGGTAGTAGGAACCACAAAATCAGCCACAGGAGCAGGTCCTAACTTATAGTTCACCGCAAAATCGATTACGTTACCATAGTTATTCACGTTACCACAACCGTTATTGTTAGTTGGTCTCGTTCCCAAGAAACTACCCCCACGAACACGCATAAAAGAAGAACCTGCTTTGGTAAAGCATGGTACTTTTACTTTAAACGATTGCATGGTTGTATTTACGGAATTAGCACCTGGATTGATTACGCACTCATCTTTCTCGAACTGTAGGTTCTGACTTACGTCTAACCAAGCGCCCACATACGTGTCGTAACCCGCAATAGCCGTCCAAGAAGTTCCAGTGATTTCGATGGTAATTTCCTCACCTGCAGTTAAATCGAACGCGCTACCGGTATTTTGAACACCACGATACGTGCCCCCAGAGTTGGTGACCGTACAACCCAAACCGCTGTAGGAAGCTAAAACGGTACCTGCCTTGTTAATTACCTTTACATCGGTGACATCACCTCCGTAACCATAAGCCCCCCCACACGCATAGGCGTTGGTTCCTGTGCACGGGGTTTGTGCTTCTAATCGGCCGGACTGGAATAAACCCCAGACCATGGCGCCGAAAATCAGCACTCTTTTAAACATTGTAGTTGTTGATTTCATAAATATTTATTGTTGTTAAGTTGTTATCAAGACGCAAGAAACAAAAAAGGTTGCATTATTTCCTAATTTTCTAAAAAAAATTACAATAGAACATCTGTACGATTGACTCAAAAACCACACAAATACCCATTAACTAAATATTTAATCAACTGATTATATGTAACTTATCCTTGGATTCACTTGTGCAAATTAATTTTGCTGTTTCGAATTTTAACTTACCCCTGCCGATTAACCACCCAAAACAATCGTCTAAAGCGCCCATTTAGCAAAAACAAAAACACCTACAGCAGAGCAACTGGTATCAGCACATTACTATTATGTGATGTTAAACTTAACAAAAGAAAGCTTTTGTTTGATGAGGCAATTGCCATCACAATCCCCGTAAACGCTAAAGGAATTTATGATTTTATGCTAAAAAAAATCACTCTAACAGGTATTTTCACAATTTACTATCACGATTATTCATTCTCAAATCGAAGCAACTCGCATTACTGAGGTGTTTTCTCTACGAAACTCTTATAGTTTTCAATAGCCTTGAAAATTCCATTGGCGATGGTGTTTCTACCTTCATCAGAAGCGAGATATTTACGATCCTCTGGATTGGTAATAAAGCCTGTTTCGACCAAAATTGAGGGCATGGATGTTTTCCAGAGGACTAAAAAACCTGCTTGTTTGACTCCCCTGCTTCGAATTTGGGATATTTTACCTGTCTCGGTTTCCACATAAGAAGAAAGTCGTAGGCTCTGATTCATGTAGGCATTTTGAACTAATGAAAAAATGATATGACTTTCAGGAGAGTTGGGATCAAAACCTCCATAGCGATCGTTATCCCGATAATCTGCCTCATAAGTGATGGCCGCATTCTCGCGCTTGGCTACATCTAAATTCCCCTCATTAACATGCAAACCCATGAAATAGGTTTCGCTGCCATGGGCTTTGGGATTATTATTGGCATTGCAATGAATACTTATAAATAGATCCGCCTCATTGCGATTAGCAAAATTAGGCCGTTCCCAAAGTTTGACCGACTTATCCGACTTTCTCGTATACAAAACCCGTACCTCGGGCATTTTCTCTTCAATAATTTTGCCTAAACGCAATGCCAAATCCAACGTTACTTCTTTTTCGAGAAATTCCCGACTCCCTTTAATGCCGGGTGCACCCGTATCTTCTCCGCCATGACCTGCATCTAAAACTATCGTTTGAATCTTATCAATTTTACGTTGGGGAAATTTCGCAGCGGGCATAAAACACATTAATATTGCACCAACAAAAAAAGTGCTGAAAAATTTTACAGCCTTATTTTGCGTTAAACCCCAAGGAAATGAACTTTGTTTTTTGCGTTTTTCGTACATATTGGTTACTTACTATAGATGTATCAATATCCTTGCCGAAATTCGTGCTTTGTTTTAGATAAATGACAAAAAGCATCCGAAATCATATCATCATTGCCCTGTGGATTCTTTTTTGTCCGGCAATCTATGCGCAAACGCTCCTAGATACATCCGTAAGCACCGCCGACACGTCTATTTTAATAGACAAGCTAGATTCCCTTCCAAACAAAAAAAATGGCTTTAACGAAATTGTTACGTTCGAAGCGGAAGATTCGATGGTATTATTATTCAACCAAAAGTACGTATACCTATATAACCAAGCCAAAATCAATTCCCCAAAAACGAACCTTGAGTCCTACCACATAGGAATTTCCCTAGAAACTAAAGAATTATTCGCAAAGGGGTATGTCGATTCCTTAAATCGATATAGAGATAAACCCCTTTTAAAGGATGAGGGTGAAAGTTACACCGCAGACAGTATGCACTACAATAGTAACACGGGAAAAGGTCGTGTGTATGGATTGCGCTTAGCACAAGAAGAGGCCCATATCCATTTGGGTAAAGTTTTGAAAGAAGCGAATGGTAATTTTACCGGTGTAAAAGGAAAAATTACTACCTGCGATGCCGATCACCCCCACTTTTATCTCAACACATCTAAAGTAAAAGTGATACCCAACAACAAAGCGCTATTCGGAGCCGCTAACTTGGTTTTCTTAGGCATTCCAACACCCATTGCCCTACCCTTCGGACTGGCCCCTTTGAAAAAAGGACAACGTGATGGCATTTTGTTTCCAAGCTTGGGATTCAACGCGATAAATAAAAGCTTTTACCTACAAAACTTTGGCTACTACATCGGCTTGGGCGAACACTCCGACATTCAGATTAATTCAGACGCTTATTTAAATGGAGATTTTCGACTGGGCATGATGACCCAGTATGTGAAGCGCTATGTTTTCCAAGGGAATTTAGGCTTACAATTTAGTCGGTTCTCCAATGGTTTTGAACGAACGTCACCGCAATTTGGCCGCACCAATGACTTTGCCATTCGCTCACAATTCAACTTGGATCCCAAATACCTTCCTGGGGTACGTTTGGGAGGAAATATTAATGTCGTTACTTCCGGATATAACCAAAGAAATAGTCGCGATTTAAATTCACTAAGCAACAATCAATTCACGAGCAGTATTAATTATGGCCAATCCTTTTTTAGTAATAAAGTCAACCTTTCGATGGCGGCGCGACATACGCAAAATACCCAAACGCGCGATTTTAGATTGGAACTCCCCTCTGTCAATGTTGGTATTTCAAGCTTAACCCCTTTTGCCTCAAAAACAGGCAGCAACCAACGGTGGTATCAACAATTACGCTTAAGTTACAGCGGTAACATGGCCAATGTCATACAAACCAAAGACAGTATTTTGTTTTCACCGCGATATAAAGAAGCGTTACAAGATTTCAAATCTGGACTCAGTCATGCCATTCCTATTAGTACCAATATCAAAATGTTTAATGGCATATTAAATATTTCTCCTAGTTTAAGCTACCGCGAAAATTGGCATTTTAATGGACGAATTCAAGAAATAGATTCCCGCACCAATCGGGTCATCAACAGAGACACAACGGGCTTTTTCAGGCAATACGGCTACTCTTTTTCAGCAAGCGCCAAAACAAACATATACGGTACGCTCACCGACCTTAAATGGGGGAAAATTCAAGCCTTGAGACATACAATTACACCTACTTTTGCCCTTTCGTACGCGCCTAACATTGATGCCATTGCCCGAGGTTGGACGCGCCGTTACACGGATACATCTGGAAGGATTATTAATTACAACTTCTTTAGCAATAGCCCAATGGGTGGCATTGCCCAAAATCAATCGGGAAACATTAGTTTTGGAATAAACAACAACCTACAAGGTAAAAAAACTATTTCTATTGATAGTAGTGGTAAAAGCAAATCCGAAAAATTTAATATAATTGACCAATTGAATATATCAGGAAACTATAATGTTTTTGCAGATAGTTTAAAATTTTCCGACATACGTTTGAATTTCAATACGGTACTCTTTAAAATCATACGCATCAACGCCAATTCAAGCTACAGCCCTTATGTACGAACCAATTCGGGCGTAATGATTGATCGCTACTTGCTACAAGAGAATGGAAAATTAATGCGATTGAGGAGTGCCGGCATCAATTTAAATGCCACCCTAAATGCCAAAACATTTAGCAAAACACCGACTAAAAAACTAGAACCTAATAAAAAAATACGGGGCGAAGAACCTGAATTATTAGACATTCAAAATCAAATCGGAACCTTCTATGATTTTAATATTCCTTGGAATATTAATTTGGCCTATATGGCTAATTATAACGCCGAAAGCCCTGTACCCAATAACCGGATTTCAACCAATAGAATTCGGATTTCTGGCGATGTTTCTATTACGGAAAATTGGAAAATAGTATACGAAACGGGATACGATTTAAAAAGCAACATGCTCGACGGTTCAAGATTCTCCGTTGCTCGAAACCTGCATTGTTGGCAATTAGAATTTAGTTGGATTCCTACTGGTTTTGGGCAGCAATGGTTGTTTACCTTGCGACCTGTAAGCCGCTTATTGCAAGATCTAAAACTGAACCGCAGGGTATATTCGAATCCAGCATTGATGTAATGAACTACTCAACGCATTATTTACACATCAACTAAAACATAGCCCTACACTTTTCCCTCAACCTCAGATGAACGAAGAGGAAGAACTTGGAGCTACTAACAATCCGATTGCCCCATAAAAACATCATTTCAAATCCCACTAGATCCAAAGATTTTTAGCTTATAGCTCCATAATAAAAGAGAAATAAAACGTATATTAGTTTGCCAAAATGAGATTTATTAGCCGTCAG
>CAMBBZ010000003.1 GCA_945863965.1 Chitinophaga pinensis
TGGATTGGTGATTTTAATCCTAAGATGATCAGCATGTTAAATGCCTTGGGTGCACAGCTAATTAAAACGCATCACACCTACTTAAAGATTTTTTCCTGAAGGAAGTTGCTTTTTACAATTATCAGTTCTATTTTTGCACCCTGTTAAAACGATAACATTTTGTTAAAACAGAAATGATTCTGTAGCTCAGCCGGTAGAGCAATACACTTTTAATGTATGGGTCCTGGGTTCGAATCCCAGCGGAATCACAAAGGCCACTTTCTAGTGGCCTTTTTTTTGCTTATAAGTCCCGATTTTCTATTGTATAAATCAATGCGTTTTGTAGCGTAAAACAAGAGGCGAGTACCAAAAATAGAGGTGCAAATTTGCATATACGATTGCAAGACATCCAAAATAATTAAACAAGAATTTCTTATCTTTCGACAATGAAGCGTAAACAGTTCATTCAGTCCTTGGGAGCCACAGCGGTCGGCACTGCTTTATTGCCACAATCGTTGGTTGGCCACCCCGATTCTAGAAAACCACCCAAAGGTAAAAAAACACCTGAATTCATTGTTCCTCAAGGCGTAGATGTTTCCAATTCCCCCCACAATGAAAAATATTGGGGCCCAGTTGCTTCCAATTTTATCAAACCAGAAGGGTTTATTAATCTAGAAAATGGGTATTTCAGCCACCAACCGCAAGGTACACTGGCCTATCACATCGATGCTGAAACCAGTATCAATACCCAGACCAGCCATTTCATGCGAACGGCACAAACCCAAGCCATTGAAGCCGCCCGAAATGCGTTTGCAGGTTTTCAAGGTTTAAATCCAGAAGAAGTCGCTTTCACGCGCAATACCACGGAGAGTCTCAACATCATCATCATGGGCACCCAATGGCAAGCGGGCGACGAGGTTGTAATTGGCGACCAAGACTATGGTTCCATGGTAGAATCGTTTCAACAAGCCGTTTCCCGTTGGATGATTCGCCTCAAAGTGGCAGAAGTCCCGGTAAACCCGAACAGCGATGTTGAAATTATCCGTGCCTACACCTCATTAATTACGCCGCGCACAAAAATGCTGCACCTCACGCATATGATCAATCTTACAGGGCAGCTTATTCCTGTGATGGCCATTACTCAGGAGGCGAAGAAAATAAACCCCAATATATTTGTTGTGGTAGACGCCGCTCATAGCTTGGCTCACACCCCCTTGGATATGTGGGAATTGCGAAACGCAGGCATTGATGCCATCGGGGGAAGTCTACATAAATGGCTCTGCAACCCTATAGGCGCGGGGTTTTTAGTCTTAAAAAAGCAAAACATTCGCGAAATTTGGCCCCTTATGGGCGATGTTAGTGCCGATCGTACCGATATCCGGAAATTTGAACATCAAGGAACTCGCCCTATCCAATCCTTACAGACCATTGCTAAAGCTATAGAATTTCACCGATTGTTGGGAAGTGCCAGCAAATACAATCGCCTTACCTATCTAAAATTGTTGTGGATTGGCAATAAGCAAGCTCTGGAGAATTTCGGGAAAGGTTTGGGCATTCTGAACGATCCCATCTATCAAGCCAACATGAATGCCGTAACGGACTTGATGGAGAGTGGCTCATTCAAATTGCAATCGCCGTTAGTGCCATTTAGCAGAGGCGGCGCTATAGCGACAGCGGCGTTCACCGGATACACGCCCACTGAACTCGCCAATACATTGATGAACAAATTTGGTATTTTTACCGTGGGCATCGACCACCCGGTCATTCAGGGCGTTCGGGTTACACCGCATTTGAGCAACAGCACCAGCGATTGTATTGCCCTAAATAAGGCATTTACGGCGCTTTGAGTGGATTTGATTCCTATCTAGAAATGGTAAAAAACGCCTATTTCAGCGTTTTTTGGTAAAATAAACAATTTGTATACGTCTTAAATTGACAATTTTGTACTGATTAGGTTTATTTATGCTAAATATATATACTATTTCTACACGTAAAATAATCGAATAATCACCGTTTTTGTAAAATTCGATATTGCCGTTATAGGGAATGGGATGTAGAATTAAACAAAATTAAAGGCTAAAAAAGCTTATTTGTACATTTTTGTACTAAATAAGCATAGTGTATATTGCTTATTTAAGTTATTTTTGTTGTAATAAGAAGAAATATGAACCAATTAACGCTTATTCCTGCACATAAAATAACCGAACGTTTGCGGTTTGAAAATACGTGGTGGCTTACCAAGCACATTGCCTCTTTTTATTGGAGTATGCGTAGGCGATTGTATTTCGATTTGTTTTTTCCTTACGTGGAAGAAACCCAAGTACGTCGAGCCGTGGTTTTAATGGGTCCTAGGCGCGTAGGTAAAACCGTGATGTTGTTTCATAGTATCGAGCGTTTATTGGAGTTAGGTGTTGAGCCTCAAAAGATATTCTTTATTGGTATGGATAACCCCGTTTATGTGAATTTAGGGTTGGAAGATCTTTTAGATTTGTGTAAGTTGTCATTGGGGTTGGAATCCTTATCGGGTTGCTATGTGTTTTTTGATGAAATCCAATACCTCAAAGATTGGGAACGGCATTTGAAGGTATTGGTCGATACGTATCCTGGAACTAAATTTGTAGCTTCGGGTTCTGCCGCGGCCGCGTTGAAGTGGCACAGTACGGAAAGTGGAGCGGGTAGGTTTACCGATTTTATGTTACCTCCTTTAACGTTCCAGGAGTTTATTCACTTGAAGGAAATGAACCATTTGATTAAAGATCCTCAGGCGAGCTACGGGGGAATTCCCCCAGCATATAAATTTACGCACGACATCAAGTCTTTAAACCAGGAATTTCAGCAATATTTAAACTTTGGGGGATATCCCGAGGTGGTGTTGTCGGAAAAAATCCGAAATGACATGGGTCGCTACATCAAAAGTGATATTGTAGATAAGGTGTTGCTGCGCGATTTACCCAGTTTGTATGGAATTCGAGATGTGCAAGAACTAAATCGCTTTTTTACGTATATCGCTTATAATACTGCCAATGAATTTTCCTACGAAACCATGTCCAAGCAAAGCGGCATCCAAAAGGAAACGTTAAAACGGTACTTGGAATATTTAGAGGCGGCTTTTTTGATAAAAGTGTTGAATAAGGTCGATTTAAATGCGAAGCGCCTGAAGCGGGTCACGAGTTTCAAGGTATATTTAACGAATCCTTCGCTCAGAACGGCCTTGTTTTCGCCCGTTGGTGAAGCCGACGAAGAAATGGGAAATATGGTAGAAACGGCTTTGGTTTCGCAGTGGATGCACCGGGAGAAGCTGAATTTGGCCTATGCTCATTGGAAAGAGGGCAGGAGCGAGGGCGAGGTAGATATGGTGGTGGTTGATGATGCACGCTTTAAGCCTCTATGGGCGGCGGAGATCAAATGGAGCAACCGCTACACGGTTCACACGAAGGAACTGAAGAGTTTGCTACAATTTTGCACCCAGCACCAACTTTCAAGGGCCTTGGTCACTACTGTCGACCAAACCCTCACCAAATCGATCGATGGCGTAAGCATTTCATTCATGCCTGCGGCGGTGTACGCATATAATATTGGCAATGCTACGTTGCGCATGAAGTACGATAAAGATAGTGAGGTGTTATAGAGCGCATTCCACCAAGAACTGCCATTACGTTTTAAAATTAAATGAGTAACTTAGCCAATAAAATGGGTTGAAGTTATTAAAAATCAAGGTATGTCTTTCTTAAACATGCCTTGGTAATTATACTAATTTGACCCTTAGGATAAATAGATATTAAATATGAACGAAATAATTTGCCCCAATTGTCAGAAAGCGTTTAAAGTAGACGAGTCCGGATTTGCCGATATCCTCAAACAGGTGCGCGACCATCAGTTCGAGGAAGAAATTTCCAATCGCTTGGCACTTGCTGATAAAGAAAAAGAGAGCGCGGTTAAACTTGCAGAAGCCAAAATTCAAAATAATTGGCAGGAACAACTTTCTAAGAAAGAACAGGAACTGAGTAATCTCAAAGCGGAAAAAGCACTAGAACTTCAGCAGAAACTAGCCGAAAAAGAAAATTTGCTGTCTGAACTGAAAGCAAAAATTGACAATGCGGAATTGGTGAAAACATTAGCGGTAAATCAGGCAACCAAGCAAATCGAAAAGGAACGGGATGAGCTGGCCAATTCGATTCAGATGAAAGAGACCGAAAAAGAATTGCTCAAAATAGCCTTATCCGAGAAATTTGCGGCCGAACTTAAAGAAAAAGATGCCATCATTAAGCATAAAGACGAAGAGATTGCCCTCAGAAAAGAAATGAAGCTGAAGCTGTCCACAAAAATGGTAGGGGAAACACTAGAGCAGCATTGCGAAAACGAATTTAATACACTTAGGGCGACTGCTTTTCAAAATGCGTATTTCGAAAAGGATAACGATGCAAAGTCTGGCAGTAAAGGAGATTTCATTTTCCGGGAGCTCGACGATGCCGGTAATGAAATCATTTCGATTATGTTCGAAATGAAAAACGAAGGCGATGCTACAGCCAGCAAAAAAAGGAATGAAGACTTTTTTAAAGAACTAGATAAAGATCGCACAGAAAAAAAATGCGAATATGCCGTGTTGGTATCGTTGCTCGAAGCGGATAATGAGCTGTACAATACAGGTATTTTAGACGTAGGGTATAGGTTCCCCAAAATGTATGTGGTGCGACCTCAATTTTTCATTCCTATAATTACCTTATTGCGCAATGCGGCTATGAATTCACTTAAGTACAAAGCCGAACTCGCCCTCATGCGCAATCAAAATATTGATATCACCAATTTTGAAGACAATGTGAATGCTTTTAAAGAGGGTTTCGCGCGTAATTATGAATTGGCCAGTAAAAAGTTCAAAACGGCCATTGACGAAATTGATAAAACCATTGACCATCTTCAGAAAACCAAAGAGGCTCTATTGTCATCAGAAAACAACCTTCGTTTGGCGAATAACAAAGCCGATGATTTAAGCATCAAGAAGTTAACCCGTGGCAATGCCACCATGATAGCGAAGTTTAATGAATTGGAAAAAGGGATGGATCTAGATTCGGATGGTTTGGATTAAGTCGGTATTTATTCTATTGTCTACCAAAACAAACGGCTCCCTAAAGGAGCCGTTTGTTTTTAGGTCACATTGAGCCTTATGGACTTACTAAATTTACGCTTATGCTTACATAAAACGGATTCGTTAACGTAGACTCCATGGCATACGGCGCATCGCTTAGCAACCCAAAGGCCCGTAAGGTTTCCTTACCACCGTCTAAACGGTCAGAATGATACCTGTAATTGATGCGATATCCTGCCTGCGCTGATACCCATAAAAAGTCTTTTACCGAAAATTGGTATTCCATGCGCAAACGGATTTCTCCGCGACGTATTTCTAAATCTTCTGGTCTTAACGTTTCATCTTTGTACAACCGATAACTCTGTCCCTGCAACTCAAATCCCGCAAAAACCATATTTCTCGGATTGATCGTCCGCCTAACGGCCGCACGCGCCGGAAATAAGATTTCTGTTCCCCATTTATTGGCTGCATCCGTCCAATTATACATAAAAACAGGAATGTAGTTAAGTTCTCCAACGCGATAGGTGCGGGCCAAACCTACGCCCCATTGCTTTTTCTCATTCGGGCGTTTTCCCCAAATTACGGCTCCTGAATATTTTAGGTAATTCAAAGGCATGATATTAGACAAGGTATAATCGCCGTTTAAATCCGCCGATCCTTGAAATAACAAAAACTGCTTGTCATTCAATGGCTTAAATACGGTTGTATTCAATCCCATCGTGCGGAAGGCATTGCTATGTTGGTCGATAACCCTATTACGTCCACCCACAGGTATTGACTGTTCCATACCTTCAAAGTTGGTTTGCCAATAATTGAAGCCCATCTGCCAAACCAAACTGGTTGTGGAAATCACGGGTATGTTACAACCCAAACGCAATCCGTGCGTTGCCGATATATTCATTTCATCTGCACCCGATAGCTCATTTCCAGCTCTATCAGTCAGGGACTCGGCGCGCATTTTATACGGACCCTGAACGTCATAACCCACGTAAATGAGTTGCGCTGGACTTAATCCTTCGATTTTTGGAGAACAATACCTTTTGGCACCTTCATCTACAAAATCGACATCATTGTACATGCTAAAGTCATCTTCGGTGCCGGTGGTATCGCTTTGCGACCGCAATTGTCCAATTGCTATTACAGACAATCCGAGTATTATGTGGAGCTTACGCATTTTTATTTCTTAGTGGCTTTCTTGGGTTTGATTTCTAGGCGTTTCCAAATATCGGTACGACCTAGGGCAGAAACGCCAATATATCCGCGGATATCGAGGGTGTTTTTATCGGTCATTTTTATCGTACAGCTATATGTATTGCCATTCAAGGGATCGTAAATCGTTCCCTCATCCCAAATGTCGCCGCCCTTATAAACGAAATCTTTTAGATTACGGTATCCCTTAAGAGGAACATTCCGAAGCGATGCATCGGGGTTATTTTTGTCGGTTTTGTTCTCGCCTGTTGCAGGATCTACCGGTTCCTTGAGCCAAACAATGCGACCGAAGTACTTGTCTCCAATTTTTTCAACTTTTACCCGGGCGCGACCGTTACTAGGTTCCCAAACTCCCAACAAGCGGTCACCGTCGGTGTTCTGACTTACAAAAGCAGTCATGCTCAAAAGCAAGAGGCTAAATAGGGCAATTAAACTTATTTTTTTCATGGTTTTTATATTAATCAAATGACAATTCTAAAGTAATGGTAGCCTTGAGTGTTAAATTGGCTTCGATGTCTTGTTTTAAATCGGAATCTAAAATGATATACACTTCGCTTTCATTAAGGTAATCTGTGAGGTCGGCTTCCCCAGAAATATTGAGTGCTTGAACCTTTTTATCAGAGGCAATTGGATTTAACAAAGCCACAGCTTGCATCGGTACGTCTTTATTATTGGTAGCAAAACTTAGTACGAAACTCTTTATGTCATCAAAACCATAGCAATCTTCACATTCTTCATCGCGGATTTCAGCGGTCAAAAGTTTGGCCCCTTTAATTTTCATTCCGTCTTGGTATTGGTCCTTTAATAATGATTTCAAATCCACTTTCCATGCGTATTGTGCCGGATTAGGTCCTTCGTATAAAGGGCCTTCGTAGCTGAATTCAACGTCGGAGAGGGTAATGATTTGACGCTTAGACCCGTTTCCACAAGAGTTTAGCAACAAGAGTGGGAGCGCCAAAGCGCAGAATATAAGTTTTCTCATACTAGCAAATAAACAACATTATAATGTAATTACATAGAGCGTGTATCTTTGACTATTATTCGTAGAAACTATGTTTTTCGTTTTAAGTAAGTTCTTGGGTTTTGCCATAAAGCCCCATATTTGGGTTTTAGCTGCGTTTTTAATCGGTCTTTTATATCTTTTTCGGGGGAAATCAGATACGGTGTCGCTAATCAAAGCCAAGCGTTGGCTATTGGCGTCGGGTATAATCGCATTCATTACGGGCAACCATGCCATCGTGAACGAGCTGTACATGGCATGGGAGGTTCCACCTAGTAAAGAACGCCTTCACACGTCTGATAGCATGCCCAGAACGGCCGTAATTCTAAGCGGATATTCGCATTACGACGCGGTAAACGATATTTTTAGTATGAATGAGGCGGGTGATCGCTTGGTGGTGGGTATGCAGGGATTATTATTGCATAAATTTGACCGAATAATTTTAACTGGCGGAAGTTCTTCGGTACTCAAAAAAGTGTACTATGAAGCCGAAGAAGCAGGTAAATTCCTGCAACAAATGGGCTTTGATTCATCTACTTTTATTTTGGATAGTGATTCTCGAAACACCTATGAAAACGCAGTCATAACTAAGCGTATTTTAGACAGCTTGGGCATTACAGAGCCCATTTTGTTAGTCACATCAGCCTCGCACATGTACCGGGCTAAAAAATGCTTTGAGAAAGCCAATGTGAAGTTTCGCGCATATCCGGCGCATCACACCGTAACTCCTTTACGAAATTACAATTTGGAAGCATGGCTAATTCCCAATCCGGGTTCGATGAACCGCTTGCATGCATTGTTACACGAGTGGGTGGGTATTCTAACTTATAAACTTACAGGGAAAATTTAAAGTCGATTTAAGTCTGTGGCTAAATAAAGGACACTCGTCGTTTCACGAGTGGGTATGCCATAACTAGTATTAAACCTACGGTTAAAAAAGGCCTCGAAATTAAAACTGCAAATAGTAAAAAGGCAAACTACCCAAACGATTAAATTGGTAAGCGAGTAGTATCGTAATTACCAGTAAAAAGGCGCTGAACCAATAAGAGCGGGAGGTAAACCAGGCGTGAATGCGCGGGTAAAAATGAGCCAAGCTAAAGTGACCTACAATCCCAATTATGGACATCCAAAATACACCAATATACAAATCATACCAATCTGGAAATAATGTCCAATCAAAGCCCTCACTCATTTTTTGGACCATAGAATTGGCTTCTTCTATACTTCTTGATTTAAAATAGATACCACTAAACACTAGGAATCCAAAGGTTAGTAAAATGGAA
The DNA here is from genome assembly GCA_945863965.1 of Chitinophaga pinensis. GTDB lineage: Bacteria > Bacteroidota > Bacteroidia > NS11-12g > UBA955 > VMCP01. Next base: position 8,555 of record CAMBBZ010000003.1, read on the forward strand.
ATAGGCCGGTATATAAAAGCAGGGATGGTATTTCTCCAAGTATTTCTCCAAGTGCTTGTATAAACATCCCAAATCATACACACGGCATGCATAAGGCCCCAAAGCCAATAATTAGGTGCTGTACCATGCCAAAAACCGCTTAGGGCAAACACCACAAATACGCTGATACTCGTACCCAAGCGTTTCCAACTGCGTAAGGAATAACTCAAAGGGAAATACACATACGAATTGAACCACTGAGAGAGCGTGATATGCCAACGCTTCCAATATTCTGTTACGTTTTGTGCAAAAAATGGGAAGTTGAAGTTTTGCGGAATTTGAAAACCTAACCACAATGCCAACCCAATCGCAATATCGGTATACCCGCTGAAATCAAAATACAAGGCAAACGTTTGTAATACGCTCGCGATGAAAACCTCCATCGAGGTGAAAAACTCAGCACTTTCAAAAACACGGTCTACAAAATTGATGGATAAATAATTGCCTATTATGAACTTTTTAATGATTCCAGAGGCAATTAAGAAAGCACCCGCATTAAGTGCGGCAGAATCGGTGTACCACGTTTTACTTCGTAATTTTTGCAGAAAATCCGAAGCCCCGGCAATAGGCCCTGAAAGCATTAAAGGAAAAAAACTCGCATACGTCCAATAATGAAAAAGATTGGTTTCGGGCTCTTCGATGGTTTCGTAATAAACATCAAAAACATAGCTCATAGAGCGAAATGCATAAAATGAAACACCAATAAAATAGAGGGGAATAGGAAAGTGTATGTCCGATTCCATATCGTTTAAATGCAGCCAATCGCTAAGATGTCGGAAGCCCAATATTAAGCCAACATTGAGGAGTACGCTCATCCACATTAAGGCTTTTTTTCGCAAATCCTTGCTTTGGGCATGTATGCCTTTTGCTAGGGCAAAGTCTAAAGTTGAAGCCGCTAACAATAAAATTACGGCATACTGTGTGAGCATCGTGAAAAATACCAAATTCCCAATAAGGAGAACTCCTATTTTCCACGAATTAAAGCGGGCAACACTTAGAAATACCAGATATAAGGCAAACCAAAAGACGAAAAAAGCGGGAGTGTTGAACGCCATGTATTATTTAACTTTTAAACGCTTACCTGCACGTATATCACTGCTGCGCATATTATTGAGTTGCTTTATTTCAGATACCGACATTCGGTACTTTCGAGCAATACTATATAGAGTTTCTCCCCGTTGAATCGTATGATACTGTGTGGCACTTTGGTTGCGGGGCGTTCTTTTATTTTTCTTAGGAACGTTTACGTCTACACTATTTACGCTTCTTCTAGCAGGCAATGCTTGAATTTCAAACTCTGTAAATACACGCAGTAATTGTCCTTCACGCAAGGCATACCCTCCGAGGCGATTCCATTCTTTTAATTGAATTACGCTAACGTTATACATTTGAGCGATACCCCAAGCGGTTTCACCTTTCTTAACTTCGTGTTCGAGCCATTTCTTTTCCTTTCCGAGAAGCTCTTTTGATAATTCTACAGAGTCAAGTTGACTTGGGTCTAAACAAGGAATAATTATCGACGTTTCTTTATTGGGAGAATTAAAGAAGCGGCGGTACGTGCGGCCGAAGGATTGGTAAATTAAGCTTCCCTTTAATTCATAGCCATCGCGTGTAAGATGCACGCCATCGCGGTTTGCCAGTTGTACAGACTTCCAAATCTTCATTGATTGATTGCCCCCAGCCACTCGATACCAATCGTAAAAGGCAACGTTTTCTGACTTGGCAACATCGGAAATCATCGTTGAAAAAATCGAACAAGCCCGAACGCTGTATCCCCCGCGGTGAATGTCTTGGCTATTGCTTAAAATCACCACCGCATCGGGTGCATAGGTTTTGAACATTTCAATTATCGAAACTAAATTGTCTTTGAAACGCTGTTGTTCCATGCCTTTTTGATAGAAATCATTCGCTCCCACATCTAAAATAATAGCATCGGGCTTTAAGTCTTGTAAATGCTGGGGAAGCTTGTTTTCTCGCATTACGGAATAATGTCCAGCCCCATTAATTCCTACACTGCTATATAGCAATCCACGGTCTTCAGGCGATTCTATACTAAGTCCATAAATTTCAAATTGCGATTGACCGGAATCCGTTTTTCTCAATTCAAACAAATATTCTGAATTACCACGGGGCATATCGACAAACAATTGATCGCTCAATGAATCTATATCCGAATTGAACACGTCAACTTTCACCGTATCTCTTCCCGAAATTATCCGCAAATCGAAGGAACGGGGACTGCGATCCATCAGAATCCGTAATCGGGTAAATTCTGGACGAATAGCCCCCTCTATAAAGTTTAATTTAAATGCAGATTGTGGATCATAGGTGCGCGAGGTAATACCGGTTACGCCTAAAGGAAGTTCGGGCAATCGTTCTACGTTTCTAGCATAATACCATTTTCCGGTATGTCGGGAGCGATAATCGGCGGCTGTGTGCGTTCTAGCTGTGGTGTAGGGGAAAATCATACCCCGACCGGCATGACCAAAGGTACTGCCCAATAATGTGCGGGTTTCATGGGTGAAAATATCCGCTTGAACGTGAGAGTCGCCAATATGCAATATGTGAACGCGCTTTTTATTGGTTTTTTTGAGCTTGTTCATTAAAGGGGCAATTACCGATTTTCGATGTGTTTGTATCACATTCACATTAGAATCTATCCAGGGATATTTTCCGTATTCGAATGCCTTCCAGTTCAAGGTTTGAGCCTTAATTTGGACGGTCAAAACCCCTAAAACCAATGCGATAATCATTCGGATTTCCTTCATGCTTATTCTCCTGTTCTTAGTCTAAATGCCTCGTAGGCGTGTAGTAATTCTTTGCTTAACTCACGGGCAAATATCTTTTGGCCCCGCGGACCTAAATGTCCGTCTAAACTCGCTATATGAGATGATCGCCAAGATAAAATGCCTCCTTTATCTTTAATCATTTGATAGAAATCAAAATAAGCCATGCCCTGTTCCATCGCCACCTCGCGCAGCCAACGATTTAATATGGGGCAGGAAGCATAGCAGGCCAGATCATCTCCTTTTTGATAGCCCATATCACCCGGTCCAATTACTAAAAATGACATATTTGGACAACATGTTCGGTATTTCTTAAAAAGAGTCCGAAATATATCTTTAACCCATTTTTCGCTTTTCGGGTCTGATTTTAAATACGGTATCATATTGTTTCCGAAATGAAAAATCGCTAATCCTGTTCCTTGAGCTTTTGCCGTTTGCTGCAATAAGGAACTTGAAATAGCCCGTAAGCCATCACCAGAGTGACCTCTAATGCCAAAATTGTCTAAGTAAACGCCCTTGGAGGGACCTTCGAAATTCAATCCAAAAATCTTCAATCCGTTGCCTCTACAGCGCAGCTCCACATTGCCGTATAAAGCCGTATCTCCAATTTGATAGGCGTTAACACTCCCTTGCCTGAAAACTCTATTAGCGGATTTCCAAAAACTATCCTTCGATTTCCGCCATTCAATAGTGTAGCCCGAATCTGTGGCACATTGGAGGCTTAGTTGACGATACTTTAATGATTTTAATACCTTAAAACGAATGGTATTCCACTTTCTTGGATTATTATCCTTGGGCATAAACACCAATCCAGAAGGACCAAAATGCGTTGTTTTTTTGCGGTGTTGGAAGCAGTTGTATTTATTCCAATCCGATTGACTTCCCAATTCTAGTTGGGTATAACTCGCTGGGTTGCTAATAGGTATATAACCCAAACCATATCCCCCAAAATTTTGTTGCAATTCAGCCCGTAATTCTTTGGTTATGCGATCTCCTTCTACTTGGGAATCCCCATAGTACCAAATACGGACCGATTGTTTAGCGGCTGCGTTCAATCGCACAAAAAAGGATTCTAGTATGTCTGATTCTGGAGAAAAATACAAATATTTGAGAGACGCATTCAAACTATCGTACGCGATCTTGGCCGAGTCTCCCAGAGGTATAAGCGATGGCCTCTTTAAAACCGCGTTGGGCTCTAAGGTTACTATTTCATTAACACTTTCGTTGGTATTTGAATAACCTCGCTGAACTGCCCCCACCGTGTCGATACCCGCAGACTCTTCTTCCAGCAACGCAACATCTAATCCATTTTCCAAGGAAAAGAAATAGATTCCTTGGTTTTCGAGCCATTTTTTGCTGACCGGTTGGGAAAATGCAAAAACCGAAAGGCCTAATAAAAGGCCTATAATCAGGGTGAAAACTATTGGGTGTTTACTATGGGGCACCTTTTTTAGCCAATATCAAATCCATCATATCCCCAACATTTTTCATTCCGATGAGCTCTTTTAGTTTGAATTTTACGTCAAAATGAGCTTCTACATCCGCAATCATGCTGAGATGCGTCAGGGAGTCCCAACCCGAAACCTGTTCGGCATTAAGCGTATCAGAAATTTGAATTTCAGGATTGCGAAAAACCTTCGCGAAAATGGGGTGCAATTCTTGAGTTATTTGTTCTCTATTCATGATTTTTTAATAATTGTAATTTACAACTGCCACTCAACAAAGATAAACGTACAAGTGAGTCGTTGCATTGCCTTTGATTCACAGAAAAACCAATGTATTCATATAACGACACCGCGTTTGTATTGATTTCTAAAACTTGAATTTCGGCAGGATAACCTTGAAAGGTTGTCAGGGTTTTTTGAATCAATGCTTTCATATACCCCTTTCCTCGGTGTAAGGGATGCGTGAATAGGTGTTCTAATTGCACATATTGAGATTTGCGTTCGATGGTTACCGATGCTAAAACCTGCAATTTGTCTTTGGCAGTTTCCCATTCTTTTTTGAGGAAAAAATTTAAAATCTGCGCTTTTAATAGGTCTGAAGACAAACCCTCAGCGCCTTCAATCCATGCCGATAGTCCCGCCACCGCAACTCCTTCCGCCGCTTCCACCACATACCAATGATCCAAACACCAAGGTTGACCGGAGATCTCTTCGTCGAAAATCCCTTTTATTATTTGGGAAAATTGCAAAACAGAAACCCCGAAAGTTTCAGAATATGGGAAAATCGCACCTCCCGATTTCTCGCTTTCTACGATACAATCTACAATGAAATCTAAATCTTTCGGTTCGGCTTTGCGCAGTATCATAGGGGCTAATTGTAATGGATGAAGCGATTTTTTAAAAATTTGCGTCGATAATTCCCTTTAAGGCTTTCTTATCCACCTTGCCATTGGCATTCAAGGGAAATGGGTGAACGGCATGAACCTCCTTGATATGCATGTAATCAGGAAGGTGTTCGTTTACCTGTGAAATGTCAAATGGGATTTTTTCGGTATCAAATACCAAATGAAGTTCCCAACTATTCATTGTCTCCACAGCTAAACAGCGGTTTAGTATTTCGGGAAGTATTTTGGTACCTGCGAATTCTATTTCGGATAATTCAATGCGGTACCCTTGGATTTTGATTTGGTCGTCGCTGCGGCCGTGGCAGAAATAATCGGGCTTATCAAAACTTCCAATATCGCCGCTCTTATAAAACCAAATTCCGTCTTTTTCAAAGAATTTGGAACGCTGTTCTTCATTGGCGTGTAAATACCCTTTGGTTGTTTGGTCGCCGCCCAAACACAATTCTTGGGTATCGTCTAATAAGAGAGAAACCGTTTTCATAGGCTTCCCAATACAAACAATACCATTTTTATGTAAGCAATCTGTTAAATCGCGAGGCACCGTGTAACGGGTGCAGTAGATGGTGGCTTCGGTAGGACCGTATACGTTATCGATTTGCGTTTGAGGACATGCCTTAGCCCAAACGGCAACTTGGGAGATTTTCAAGGCTTCCCCACAAAATTGACTCACTTTTAAATGTGGCAATTCCAATTCATCTGCATAAGGTGCTAGCATTTCCACGGCCGAGGGTACCATCAAAGCGAAGCTAATATTTTCACTCTCCAAGGTGTCGTAAAGAGCCAAAGGCTTAACCAATTTTTGACTTGGAACGTAAAAAGAGGCTCCTAATAGTGTCGGAACTCCAAAACTCATTACCGATAGATCGAAGGTAAGTTCGAACATTTGCAGAAATTTGTCTTGGTCCGTTAAGTCGTATCCCAATTCCCAAAAGCCGTCAAAAAAGGCCTGTAAATTTCCAAAGGTAATCGGCACCCCTTTGGGCTTACCCGTGGTTCCGGATGTGAACAAGATGTACGCATTATCCCTGTTTTCTGCCGTGATTAATTTCCACCGAAAGGAATTTACGGATTGCTTTGTAAGCAGTTCAATTTTTTTTATTTGGGGAAGCCCGATATTTTGGGAATCTAAAACCCTTTTTAGTCCGCTCGCATCTATGATATCCTGCAAGCGTTGGGTGGGATAATCGGGATTTAAGGGAACGTACGCTTTACCGCACATCCAACAAGCGATTAGGGCCGCATAGGTTTCGAAATCATTTCTTAAAACCACCCCAATTGAATCCTCACTGTGAGAAATAGAAAGTTGGTAGTCTTGAATATAATTGGAAAGGTCGCCGTAGGTAAAGGTTTTTTGCTCAATTACGCACCAGGTTTTCTCCGGATACGTGTGTATTTGATTGGCTATTAATTCGGGAAAACGCATCGTTTAATTCTTGAGCATTTTATTGACCCATTCGCTAGTGGTTTTTGGATCGGCTTTCCCTTTAGAACGTTTCATTACCTCGCCAACAAACATGCCGAGAAGTCCCGTTTTTCCGCTTTTAAATTCGGCTACTTTTTCGGGGAATTCGCCCAACACTTGTTGTACTAATTCTTCGATAAAGCCGGTATCGCTGCTAGTGGCTAAGTTCAAGCGTTCTACAATTTCTTGGGCCGAAGATTCGGGTGAATTGATAAACGCAGGAAATAATTTTTGGCTGGCAATACTGTGATTAATGCTGCCAGATTGAATGAGTTGTATGATTTCGGCAATCTGCGACGCTTTTAAGGGGAAATCAGCGAGATGCAAGGCGCGTTCGTTTAGAAAACCTCGTATGGTAACGGTTACCCAATTAGACGCGGTTTTATGCGGCACACCCAATTTAACCAACTCTTCAAAATAGAAAGCCGATTCTTTATCGTCGATTAAAACAGAGGCATCGTAATCGTTCAATCCGTATTGCTCGGTAAATCGTTGGTATAAGGATTCGGGTAACTCAGGCATGTTTTCACGCACGCGTTGAATATCAGCATCGGTTACTAGGGTAGGAGGTAAGTCGGGCTCAGGGAAATAACGGTAATCGTTGATGGCTTCTTTTTTTCTCATCGAAAAGGTAGAACCGTTCAAACCGTTAAAGCCGCGGGTTTCACCCTCCACTTGCCCGCCGTTTTCGATTAAGGCAATTTGGCGTGTAATTTCAAAGTCTATCGCCCGTTTTACGTTAGAAATAGAATTCATGTTTTTGACTTCTACTTTGGTGCCAAAAACTTTAGAACCAATGGGCATTACAGAAATATTGGCATCACACCTAAGGCTGCCTTCTTCCATGTTTCCATCACAGATTTCGAGGTAACGAACCAACCGGCGGATTTCAGAAACGAAGGCGTACGCCTCATCGCCATCCTTGATGTCTGGTTCGCTAACGACTTCAATTAGGGGGGTTCCCGCCCGATTATAATCTACAAGGGTGTCATACAAATCTTGATCGTGCATACTTTTGCCCGTATCTTCTTCCATATGAATACGCGTTAAACGTATGGATTTTCGAATACCTTCTTTCGTTTTTATAGGCACTCGGCCACCTACACACAAAGGGGTATCGAATTGGGTTATTTGGTATCCTTTGGGTAAATCGGCGTAATAATAGTTTTTTCGAGAGTACCGGTTAATTCGAGTTATGTCGCATTGCAGGGCCAATCCCATTTTTATCGCTTTTTCTATGGCTTGTGCGTTGTGCATGGGCAAGGTACCGGGATGTCCTAAACTAATGGGACTAACGTGGGTATTGGGCAAGGCACCGTATTCCGTAGAATCGGAAGAAAACGCTTTACTTTGGGTAAGGAGTTGAATATGAATTTCTAATCCAATAACGGCTTCGTAGCTTAACATAATGCGATTACAAAGATAACGTAGGATAATGTGTTTTACTACCTGAAAAAGGGCTATTTTTGCAGTAGGCAGTTCGTTCTATCGACTCGTGCAAACGAGTAGGAAAGTCCGGGCAACACAGGGCATCGCACTTCCTAACTGGAAGGGGGCTGAAAGGTTCACAGAAAGTGTCGCAGAAAATTACCGCCCCGACGTGTTTGGGGTAAGGGTGAAAAAGTGAGGTAAGAGCTCACTCGTTCCGGTGTGAATCGGGATTGGGATAAACCTTGCGGGTTGAAAGACCAAATAAATCTGGATTAAAGGGCGGCCCGCCCAATCGCTTGCGAGCCAGAAGGGTAGGTCGATTGAGGTATTTCGTGAGGAATACCCTAGATGAATGATAGAAGCCACGGCAACAACCGTGCGCACAGAACCCGGCTTACAGAACTGCCTTTTTTAAAAATATTAAAAAACACTTGCAAAGTACCTTAGCAATGTTGTACATTTGCACCACTCTTCGAAAGAAGCATGCGAGAGTAGCTCAGCTGGTAGAGCACAACCTTGCCAAGGTTGGGGTCGCGAGTTCGAATCTCGTCTCTCGCTCAACAAAAAAGCCCTGATTTCTCAGGGCTTTTTTGTTGCCATTTCTGAATTTTCTTTTTATTACTATAGCCTTATTAGCATACATAAGGAAAATTGCACCTACTCAGACAAGAGACCCAAATGGACGTGTAAGAAAGCCTACCAATAGCCTATCATGCCACTTTAAAGCATAGACCATAATCCAAACAAAAAGACTCGAATCGACTTATTGGAAAGCGTACCAATAGGGTATGCGGCAATGTTAAAGCAATGACACCCCATCCAAAACGAAAAGAATATAAAAAAAGCCCCGTTTCCGGGGCTTTTTCAAAAGGTGTTATGGTTATTACTAACGTCGCTTTGTTTTTGCGTCGATACCGCTAACCGGTAATTTATTATATTTTTTCTTTGAGTTTCCTACAGGAGAACCTACGCGAATCATCGCACAACGGAATCCTAAATAGGAGGCTGACTGATCTTGATCAAGGAAGCGTCTTGAACCGGCAGTGGCTTGATAAACACGGTCTGTCCAGTTACCTCCTTTAATTACACGAGCCTTGTCATTAATAAGCGTGGTAATACCATAGTCGTAAGCCAAATCAGGCTCTTCCATACCGGCTTGCATATCCTTGTAACCAATGTTGTCAGATTGACTGTAGTTGCGGCGACCACCTTCTTTGATAGAGGTTTTAACCACATCTTGGAATTTGATACGACCTAAATCGTCTTTATCGCTCAAACCACCGGGTCCGTTAGGATCCATTACTACCTGTTGGAACTTGTTACCACGGAATGGCATAAAGGCATCCATATCTTCTAGAGACAAAGGACGGTATACATCCATTACCCACTCCGATACGTTACCTTCCATGTTATACAGGCCATATGAATTCGGCCAAAAAGAATGCACATGGGTAGTAATCATACCACCATCGTTCAAAGGACCACTAGCGATACCTGCGTAATCGCCTTTACCACGCATAACGTTCAAGCGGATTTTACCTCTATCTGCTTCTTTACCATCCTTAATACGAATTGTGTAATCAGACCATGTATAGATTTTGTTTTGATCGATATTGTCAAATTGGGTTTCTCCAATTGCTGCTTTGCAGGCATACTCCCATTCAGCTTCGGTTGGTAAACGGTAGTCAGGTAATAATATACCATCTTCCATTTTAACTTTGAAACGCTTTTGGTCTTTTTTCTTTGCTTTAGTGTAGTTGCGTAAAGGCTTAGTGCCTAACATATTTCCAGCACCTCTTTTGGTACTAACGGCTCCAGAAATATCGACACCGCTAAAAATACCGTTGTCTTGACCTGATAAATAAGAACGGGTATTAAAATTATTGAATGGATCGCTGTTAATGGTTTGATTGCCCGCATCGAAATTAATTAAACGCTCACGGTCCAAAATCATTTCGTTTACGCGATCGGTACGCCATTTTGCGTATTCATTAGCTTGATGCCAATTTACGCCTACTACAGGATAATCCTGATAAGCAGGGTGGCGGAAGTAGTATTCAACGAAAGGTTCGTTGTATCCCAATTTACTTCTCCAGCAATTTGTATCGGGTAATATTTTAGTGTAAAGACCCCCTTCAGATGCGGGATCATTAGGGTCGATTTGAACACCTGCGAATTGGTGGGTACTTTGCAATCCACTATTATTGGGATTGAAAACACGCTGATACCAATAAACGAAATCACCATATTCATGATTGGTTATTTCGCATTCGTCCATATAAAAGGAATGAATGGTTACCGTACGTTCCACGTTATCGTGGTCATATTTCAAATCGGTTTCGGTATTACCCATGGTAAAAGCACCACCTTCGATTAATACCAAACCAGGACCCGTTTCTTGTCCTTTGTAATTTAGTTTGGCATAACCGCCCCATTTAGGGTCGTTGTGCATTTGTCCGGTGTTTTTGCTTTTGATCCTTGGACCACGTGGGTCACAAGAGGTGAAAACAACCCCTAAAAGGGCTGCAATCATCAGTGCTTTTGTTGTTTTCATTTTGAAATTCTTCAACATGGATTAATATAACGTGCGTAAAGGTGATTTTATTGCAAACTTACGTTTTTATTCTCTTTTTTATGTTAAGTTAATAGGAGTGATTAGAACTCTGGACACTTTAACGGACGGAACGGTTTTGAGCCGGGAGGAACACACCAATCGATTGTAGCACTAATCTCATGACTTGAAGGTATGGCACTGCGACCGTCGCTCACCGTGAAATCATAGCTATAACCGAATTTGAATCGGTCTTTTCTGAATCCAACAAGCAGTATAATGGCATCTGAGGTGTTGTAATTTCCAAAAGTTTGGCGAAACCACATACCCGTAACCAAAGGACCTTTATTTACATAAAATCCCAAGTTAAGTTGTGTGAAATTTCTTTGCACCATAAAGAGTGCGTTTGGAGAAATATTGTCTTCGCTGTAACGACCTCCACCGTATTTGATTACACCACCAAGATGGGCTGTATATCTAATAGGTAATATTTCATCAGGGTTTTCATAAAAACTCCAATTGGGTTGCGTAATGTTATGAGCCGCAAATCCACCGTAAAACTTTGAATTGTAAATTACCCAACCGGCGTTGAAGTTAGGATAGGTAACGCGTTCTGCTGCCTTTTGCTCTCCTGTAGGATTAACAAAACCTTGGGTGGGTAGAATTTGATCTCCGAATCTCAATCTATTCCAATCTAGACTTTTAATGGCCAAAGATCCTTGTAACCCGAAGCGCATCACCGCAGCGTTTCTGCCTCTTCCCAATGGAAGATAATAGCTGTATACGCCACTTATCGTTGTGGATTGTAACAAACCTGAACCTGCAACGTCATGAAAAACCATAGCGCCAAGGCCACCCCCGATGCTCGGGATGTGTTGGTCCCAAGAAAGACCATAAGAACGGAAGGTGCCCGGTAGACTGGGCCACTGATTGCGATAGTTCATGGAAACACGACCAGCTGCACCTGTTTGACATACTGCAGAACCCGCCAATGCTGGGTTTGTGTATACCGGTGCTGCGTAGAATTGTGTTAATTCTGGGTCCTGCGCTTTTAAACTGCCGCAAGCCAAAACGAACATACCCATCAATGCAAAGCGTAGTGATTTATTCATAGTGGTTCTATACTTGGGTAACAAATGTAAAGATAAAACGAATCAAATAAAAAAATATTTTGTTCCCACTAAGAAGAAAAAAGGGCCTTTATCGCAAACATGACACTACACAGAATTTTGATGGGGAATTGCTTATTCCTTTAATAGGTGACTTCGTTCCGTCAGATTTATATCATCAACACCCTTTTAAAACATCCAAGACAAATTTTCGTTACCTTTACATATCAATTATATCTATGATGTTGCCTTTTGTTTTTCGTTTGATTATCGCGACTTTGCTTTTGTTTTCGGGACTAATGCCGGTGCAGCTCTCCGCGCAATTTACAGGGGAAAAGCAACCTTTTGAAACCGGTAAATGGATTCAATTACAAGTGAATCAAGGCGGATTTTTTAAGGTCGGATATCAGGATTTGCTGAATTACGGTTTTAATCCGGCCCAAATTAACCCGAAAACCATCCGGCTTTTTGTATCACAAGGTGCGGGCTATCCCGATTTGAATGGTTCGGTTACTTCTAGCACTCCTGAAGTGGCTATTTATATACACGGCGAAACCGATGCCAAATTTGATGTCAATGACTATATTGTATTTTATGTAGAACCCCTTGTTTCCTTTGAAGCCGATAATGTGCGTTTCAAACGAAATCGACACCAATACGCTAAAAAGATAACCGCTTTTTTAGGAAGTAACAATCAAACCCTAGGAAAACGTATTGCATTGGCAAGCGAAGCGGCTGTAAACGATCTACCTATTATATATGGTGGCTGTGTAATGAATCTCCTAGAAAGTGACCTGCTAAATCCGTTGGGAATGGGTCGGGTATGGCTTGGAGAAAAACTAGGAAACGAAACACTTTCTCGAAATTACGCCACTCAAATCCCCAATGGGGTTGATTCAACGTGGTTGCAATTCCGAATTGGCGCTTCAATGATTGATGAAACGGGTTGGCTGTATATTCGCTACGGATTGCAACAATTTAATTTATACTTAAGGCGCAATACTTCAGGCGATGAACCGGTTTATACTCAAGAATTCCAGCTTCGAACAGCAGAATTTGGATCATTTCCTTTAGAATTGAGTCTCAATCGAAAAAACAGTCAATCAGCGGCCTATTTAGATTATCTGCAGTTTCAGTCTTTTGGAAAACACGAAAAAGTGAATTCTACTGATTGGTATTATCCGCAACTTAACAAAGAGGAAATTAAAAAAGGCGCACAATTTGAATTTTCGGGGGAAGTCGCCGAACGCCTCGTCTGGGATGTCAGCAATCCGTATGCACCTGTGCAATTGTTCGCTGCCCTTAAGGGAGCCAATCAACAGTATCACCATCCAAATCCGCGTGTGTCGGCACACCTTGCCGTTCAGACGATTTCCCAAATGAAAAGCCCTGTTTTCTTAGGCGGTATTTTGCCCTCTTTGGTCAACGATTTAATTGCCCCTACCTTATATATAGTAAATACGCCTTTCGCTAACGTCTTGAAATCACAAGATTGGGACAATATTAATCCCGATAGTAAAATTGTTTTGATTCAAGATATTTATAATCAATACAGTGGGGGAGAACCGGACTTGGGTGCTATCCGGGCGTATTTGAGATTTTTACATGCTTTTTATAAGGATGCCAACGGAAATCCAATCCTTAAGTATGTAACGCTTGTAGGAGCCGCATCGTATGATTTCTTTGACAGACTTCCTGGGAATACCAATTTTATACCTATCTATCAATCCTTGGGCGAGCAAAAAACATCCAATTATAGTTTAGACGATTATGTCGGTTATTTAACGGAGGGTCAGGGCGACTTAAAACTTGGACAAAGCAAATTAGATGTGGTAATCGGACGAATTCCCGCTAGAACGGAAAGTGAGGTCGCGCAATTTTTCGAAAAACGGAAAAATTATGCGTCTACAAAAACGTTAGGTGCTTGGAGAAGCCGCATTACGTTTGTAACCGATGATATTGATGAAGCTTGGGAAAAGGAATTTACCTACGAATCTGAAGATTATGCCCAATATATAGCTGAAAATCACCCTTATTTAAGGGTAAACCGGATCTTTGCAGATGCATTTGTTCAGAAAACAAACGGCAATAACGAAGCCTATCCAGATGTAAACACGGCAATTAAAAAAAGTTTTGAAGAAGGAAGTCTATTTGTCAATTATCAAGGTCACGGAGGTGAAACAGGTTGGGGGCAAGAAGCGTTCTTTGATATCCCTACGATTAATAGCTTAAATAACCCCTATAAAATACCCGTTTTATTTACAGCCACTTGCGAGTTTTCTCGTTTTGATAATCCCGCCTTGCAATCCGCAGGCGAGAAAACATTGTTCAGAAAAAACGGAGGTGCCATCGCATTAATGACGACCACCCGAACCGTTTGGGTATCGGGAAACACGATAATTAATAATGCATTTTGGAAAAATTATGGATTTCCCAAACCAAATGAGGCGGTTCCTACTTTAGGCGATTTATACGGCCGTTTGAAAAACAGACCGCGTTTGAATTCTGAGGATAATAAATTTGCACTTTTGGGTGACCCTTCAATGAAGTTGGCATTTCCAGAGCATGTAGTAGTTTTAGACACAATAAACGGAGTCTCATTTGAGCAATTTTCTGATACGTTGAAAGCATTTTCAGTAATTCGAGTTAGTGGTCATGTAAACGAGCGTTTAAAAGGATTGTTAGATGATTTTAATGGGGAATTGGAAGTTGAGATATTTGACAAGCCTGTTCAGCAATTTACCTTAGACAATGATAAGGAGGGTGTGAATGTACCCTTCGAATCAGAGAGTAGTGTCATATTTAAAGGGAAAGTGAGTGTGATTAAAGGACGTTTCGAATTCGCATTTGCCATACCTAAAGATATATCCTATCAAATTGGTAATGGCCGTTGTATTTTTTATGCCCAAGACGGTAAAAGGGATGCTGCTGGGTTTTGGGAATTTAAGATTGGGGGATCGAGCCCGATACAAGAATTAGATACAATTGGACCAAAGATAAGGGCCTTTATGGGCGATACTCTGTTTGTAAACGGAGGACAAGTACAATCAGAATCAAATTTTGTAGCCTTGGTATACGATAAAAATGGATTGAACGCTACGGGTGCGGGTATTGGCAGAGATATGGTGTTGACGATAGATCCAGGAACCGAGTCCGAAGCAAGTTATGTCGTTAATGAGTTTTTTAATTACGATGCCAATTCCTATCAGCAAGGATATATAAATTTTCCTTTGAAAGATTTAAGTCCTGGTCACCATACCGCGCATTTGAAAGTATGGGATATCTATAATAATTCAGGTAATGGGATCGTAGACTTTGAGGTGGGACCTGCACGGGAACTCATCATTTCTGGGTCTTCGGTATTCCCAAATCCGACAAATAGCCTTGAAAATTTGCGATTTTCGCTAAATCACAATATGCCCAATGAAGATTTAAATGCGTCTATTTCGATCTATAACATTGGTGGTGTGCGGGTTTTCGAGTCTGAGACCTTCATTTGGTCGGCTCCAAGTAAACTAATTTTACCCGAAGGCCAAGATAATTGGTTTGGGGGTATTGATTTACCTGCGGGTCTTTATGTATATCACCTTAAACTGAGTACCCAAGACGGACTGTCTGATCGGGTAGCAGGGAAGCTGATTAAACAATAGACAAATGAAACAAAAAGCCAAAAAGATGAATCATCCAAAAAAAAATTACCAATCTCAAAAACGAACCCCTATTTTTGTTGGGTTACCTATGTCGAGGAAATTAGTTTTAGCCACGCTTGGCTGTGTCGTACTTTCATGTACGTCGATTCAAGCCCAAATTAATACGGGACAGATTACCGGTGCTGATTTATCATCGGAAATTAATGCCGTGAGTACCATGGTACCCTTTTTAACCATCTCTCCCGATAGTCGCTCTGCGTCTATGGGTGATGTAGGTGTCGCCTTATTTAATCCCGATGCTAATAGTGCCGCTTGGAATAACGCCAATTTAACATTTGCCGAAAACAAAACCGGATTTTCGCTTTCATATGCGCCATGGTTACGCCAATTGGTAAATGATGTGGGCTTTTCGTATTTGTCGGGGTACTCAAAAATTAGCAAAAATTCGGCCGTTTCGGGTTCATTTAGGTACTTCTCTTTAGGGAATATCAATTTTACGGATTTTGATGGCAATCCAACTGGAAGCTTCAATCCCAATGAGTTTGCGCTCGATATTGGTTACGCAACTAAGTTCTCTGAAAAATTTGCAATGGGTGTAAACCTGCGTTATATCTATTCCAACTTAGTTGGTTCGGGTGTTCGTACTGGTATTGATTATACAGCAGGAACTTCAGTGGCTGGTGATATTAGTTTGATTTACCGCGATGAAATTAGAGCAGGTGGTAAACGCCACCGTTTTAATGTGGGATTAAACCTTCAGAATATAGGGTCCAAAATGACGTATTCCTCTGAAGAAAAAAGAGATTTTATCCCTACTAACCTGAAATTTGGAGTTGGATATAAATACGAAGTTGACGATCATAACGAATTTTTTATCTATGCCGATGTGAACAAACTATTGGTACCCACTCCGCCCTTTGTACTTAAGAAATACAATTCCTCTGCCGATTCAATAGATCCCAATACCAATCAAGTGGCGCTCATCGGAATGAATAAAAATGTAAATCCCGTTCAGGGCATGGTTCAGTCCTTTTACGATGCACCAGGTGGTGCTTCGGAAGAAATTAGAGAATGGACCCCTTCAGTAGGGTTTGAATACGTGTATGAAAAAATATTTGCCTTGCGTGGAGGTGCTTTTTACGAGGCACGTACCAAAGGGGCACGTCAATATCTAACATTGGGAATGGGACTTAAATTTGAGTCGCTCACCCTTGATGCGGCATATTTAGTGCCCTTCTCTAACCGCCATCCGTTGCAAAATCAAATGCGTTTTTCGCTTTTGTTTGATATGTCTTCACTCTCTGATAAGTAATAGGATACGCCGTTTTAATTAACAAAAAAGCCGACCCGAAAAGGTCGGCTTTTTAAGTTATTGAATTGGTTTTACGGAAAATTTTCAACGATACCCTCAAATATGCAGCGGTCGTCGGATTTTTAAGCTTGGTTCTTTTTTGGTTAAATATTACGCATACTTATGTAACTTTGCTGCATGTCTGATCCGAGAGAAAAATTGGCTCAAAAGCGGGCTGAAACCTTATTAGGTGGAGGCTTAAAACGAATTGATGCCCAGCATGCCAAAGGAAAGTTAACGGCACGCGAGCGTATCGATTTGCTTTTAGACGAAGCAAGCTTTCAGGAAATTGGAAATATGGTGGTTCACCGTAGCCATGATTTTGGCATGGATCAGCAACTATTATTAGGAGATGGCGTGGTTACCGGTTACGGTAAAATCCATGGCCGTTTGGTTTATGTTTTCTCACAGGACTTTACTGTTTTTGGGGGAAGTTTATCGGAGACTCACGCGGAAAAGATTTGTAAAATCATGGATCTTGCCTTGGAAAACGGTGCCCCATTAATTGGATTGAACGATTCAGGTGGTGCACGGATTCAAGAAGGCGTTGTTTCGTTAGGTGGGTATGCCGATATCTTTTACCGCAATACTAGAAGTAGTGGTGTTATTCCTCAAATTTCAGCGATAATGGGACCTTGTGCAGGTGGAGCTGTTTATTCACCGGCATTGACCGATTTTATTTTCATGGTTGAAAAGACCAGTTATATGTTTGTCACTGGGCCTAACGTGGTTAAAACAGTAACAAATGAAGAGGTAAGCGCAGAAGACTTAGGTGGGGCATCTGTTCATGGTTCTAAAAGTGGGGTGGCGCATTTTACCGTTCCCAATGAAGTAATGTGCTTGAATCAAATTCGTGATTTGATGCAATACGTGCCTCAAAACTGTGAAGAAAAAGGTCCGAAAAACACCTATTTGATTCAGAATGAAATTCGTGAAAAACTGAAAGATATTATACCCGCTAATCCCAATCAACCTTACGACATAAAAGATGTTATTCACGAAATAGTGGATACAGATTCATTTATGGAAGTGCATAAAGACTTTGCTGAAAACATGGTTGTTGGATTTGCGTTTTTAGCCGGTAGAAGTATCGGAATAGTCGCCAATCAACCTAGTTTCCTGGCAGGGGTTTTAGACGTTCGAAGCAGTCAAAAAGGGGCACGTTTTGTTCGTTTTTGTGATTCATTTAATATTCCCTTGTTAGTTTTAGAAGATGTTCCGGGATTTTTACCAGGAACAGATCAAGAGTGGAATGCGATTATTACTAATGGCGCCAAGTTGCTATACGCCTTTTGTGAGGCCACAGTACCACGTATCACTGTAATTACGCGTAAAGCTTACGGAGGTGCTTATGATGTAATGAATTCAAAGCACATCGGTGCCGATTTGAACTTTGCTTGGCCCTCGGCTGAAATTGCCGTGATGGGGGCAAAAGGGGCGGCAGAAATTATTTTCAAGAAAGAAATAGACGCGGCTGAAAACAGAGATGAGGCATGGAAGGATAAAGAAAAACAATATTCTGATATTTTTGCAAATCCGTATCGCGCAGCAGAAAGGGGTTTTGTAGATGAGGTTATTTTCCCAGAGGAAACCCGAGAAAAACTCATTCGGGCCTTTGATATGTTGAAAAACAAAGTGGCGGTGAACCCACGTAAAAAACACGGTAATATGCCGCTTTAATTTTTTTTTATTTTATTTGCACCTAACACAAACCATTAAAACATGGAACTAAAAGACATCCAAACACTTATCAAGTTTGTATCACAAAATGCCGTTGATGAAGTAGAAATCAACGACAAGGATTTTAAACTGTTAATTAAAAAGAATCCCCAACAGTTTTACACAGCGCCTACCCAATCTTATGTGGCCCCAATCAACATAGCCTCACCTGAAGTGCAGGTTATGACGTCGGCCCCTGCTGTTACTGCTGAGGCTCCTATCGCCAGCAATTTGATTGAAATAAAATCGCCAATGGTCGGAACATTCTACCGCGCTGCCAATCCGAATTCGCCTATATTTGCTAATGTCGGTGATGAAGTGATGCCAGGAAAAGTAGTTTGTATCATCGAAGCTATGAAGTTATTCAACGAGATTGAATGCGAGATAAAAGGTAAAATTGTAAAGGTATTGGTCGATAATGCCAGTCCTGTTGAATACGACCAACCCCTATTTCTTGTTGAACCCGCCTAAACATCTACTGTATGTTTAAGAAAATACTCATCGCCAATCGCGGTGAAATAGCCTTGCGTATTATTCGCACCTGTAAAGAAATGGGTATACGCACTGTGGCTGTCTATTCCACTGCCGATAAAGAAAGTTTACATGTCCGTTTTGCTGACGAAGCCGTATGTATCGGTCCGCCTCCAAGTCGCGATAGTTATTTGAATATCCCAAGGATACTCGCCGCTGCTGAAGTTACCAATGCCGATGCCATTCATCCAGGTTATGGATTTTTGTCTGAAAATAGCAAATTCAGTGCGTTGTGTAGAGATCATGGGGTAAAGTTTATTGGTGCTACTCCTGAACAAATTGATGGGATGGGAGATAAGAGCAATGCCAAAGAAACGATGAAGCGTGCAGGTGTTCCAACCATTCCTGGTTCTGAAGGATTGCTAGAAAATACAGTAGATGCAAAAAAAATAGCCTCTACCATTGGGTATCCAGTAATCATGAAGGCCACCGCAGGTGGAGGAGGAAAGGGTATGCGAATCGTCTGGAACGAGGATGAAATAGAAAATGCTTGGGATAGCGCCAGGCAGGAAGCCAGCGCCTCTTTCGGGAACGATGGATTGTACATGGAAAAGTACATTGAAGAACCCCGCCATATCGAGATTCAAATTGCCGGTGATCAATACGGGAAGGTTTGTCATTTGAGTGAAAGAGATTGTTCCATTCAGCGCAGACATCAAAAATTGGTTGAAGAAACGCCATCTCCCTTTATGACAGATGAATTGCGTCATAAAATGGGGGAAGCCGCTAAAGCTGCCGCTCAAATCATTAATTATGAAGGGGTAGGTACGGTTGAGTTTTTGGTTGATAAACACCGCAATTTCTATTTCATGGAAATGAACACCCGTATCCAAGTAGAACATCCCGTTACGGAGGAAGTAATTAATTACGACTTGGTCAAAGAACAAATTTTAATCGCCGCTGGGGTGCCTATTTCAGGTAAAGATTATTTCCCCACAAAAGCAGCTATTGAAGTGCGAATCAATGCCGAAGATGTATACAAAGACTTTAGACCAAGTCCTGGGAAAATTAAAGTACTTCACAAACCGGGTGGACATGGTGTTCGGGTAGATACACATATCTATGCAGGTTACACCATTCCTCCGTATTACGACTCTATGATCGCTAAGTTGATTGTTTCAGCACAAACACGTGAAGAAGCCATTGTTAAAATGGAACGTGCTTTAAGTGAATTCGTAATTGAAGGAATAGAAACAACCATCCCATTGCACCAGCAATTAATGAAAAATGAAGATTTTCGAAATGGCAATTTTACAACGGCCTTTATGAATACTTTCCAAATCAAATAATTGCTTTTTAACTTTGGCACGATAATTGAACTCTAAATACCAAAACAAACTAAATAAACCAATATGAAAAAGTTAACCGTATTATTAGTAGTTGCATTTGCAATCGTAGGTTCTACCATGGCTCAAATGGCAATTCCTGGTGAAGTATTTGCAAGCAATCCTGCCCGTTACAACAACCGTAAAGTTACTCTCAAAAATCTTGAGATTGTGAAAACAGACGGAACAACTGGTGCAACCATTGGAGGTTCTGCCGGAACATTTACCCAAGGAGCCCCAGGTGCCGCAGGTACTCCTAGCGCTCCTGTTGCGACACCTTGCCGCCCACCCCGCGGTTTTACAGAAGTATCTGTATTCTTCAAAGGTGAGCCTAATTATAAAGGATGTTTCTTTATGGCAGATAACATGAAGCAACAGTTAGATCGCGAATGTGGTCATGATACAACCCCAGCAGAATTAACATTCCGTGGCGATAGCCGTGCGGGTTACCTAATCACCTTCTACCGTTTGGGTATGTAATATTCCCGATTCAAAACAAAAATAGCGGCAAGACTAGTCTTGCCGCTATTTTTGTTTTATTTAAATTGGACGCCTTGAGCTAAAAATTTGGTTTCCAATGAAAAAGAAGCCTGACCGCTGTCTTTCATATTGTCGTTCCACAGGGTATCCTTATAAAAGCGACCTACTGCATACAAATCCTTTTTCGCAATTTGAGTAGGAACGGTGAATTTATCATTGAAGTCCACTACTAAGTTGCTATCCTTTAAATCATAGCTGAACCAACAACCTTCTGCCTGACAAACCTCTTTAACCCTTCCGAAAACGGTGAAATCAGATTTTCCCGTATTGTGGTATTCTTTTAGCGCTTCTTTTACAGAAATTGCACTTTGGGTATTCACCTTGTCTCCGAGCTGGTTAGAATTGCTGCATGAAGCGGCGCTTATCATTAAGGTTAAGCCAATTATTGAATTTTTCATGTCGCAAAATTAGGGCTTTTTTAATGTTTTAGTTGGATATTGATTGCCTCTAGCTTCATCATGGGCGTATAATAAATAGCCCCGTCTTTTGGACTTGAAAATGCTTAAATCAGCTTGCCACGAAGCTCTAATTTCTTCTTCTGTTTGCCCGGCTATTATGGCCGTTCGAAGTGCGGGTGTGCCCGCAAGTTTATCAAAAAAGGAATTAAAAAAATCGGCCTTTTTACCATAAATAACATAAGAATCAATTAACCATGTCAAATAAATTTGCTGATAGTCACGCAAATAATCTAACCCAAAATCAGTCAGTTTTAAACCTTTGCAGATTTGGCCTAAGTAAGGCGGATTTAGCGCTTTGCCCGGGATATTTATTGGGGTAAATTCAAAACTGCCTCGGGTAAACCAAGGGGCCCCTAAAACTTCAAAGGGCCAGTCAGTTCCTCGACCCATACTCATGAGGGTGCCTTCAAATAGCCCCAAGCTGGGATACAGAATTACAGACGCTTCAGACGGTAAATTGGGTGAGGGGGCAATAGGTAAAACATAAGGCGTATTATGGTCGTAGTGAGCTACAGAAACCACGAATAAAGCTAATTCTGACGCATTGGAGATCCAAGACTCTCCTTTAATCATTATAGCGAGTTCTCCTAAGGTCATTCCGTGAACCAATGGTATTGGATGAAGCCCTACCATTGATTGGGTGAATTCGGGATCTAAAACGGGCCCGTCTACATAATGTCCATTGGGATTTGGTCTGTCAAGTACCCAAAGTGCAATGTGATTTTCAGCGCAAGCCTCCATTACATAGTGTAAAGTGCTCAAATACGTGTAATATCGCACCCCCACGTCTTGCATATCGAAAATAACCACGTCGATACCTTTTAAATCTTTGATTTTAGGTTTTTTACTCTTTCCATATAAACTAACAATTGGCAATCCGCTTTTGGCATCGACAGCATCGGCAATAGCGGCTCCGTTAGCGGCATCTCCTCTAAAACCGTGTTCTGGGGCGAAGATTTTATCAATTCTAAGTCCTAGCGATATAAGCGTATCTAATAAATGCACAGAACCAACATGCGAGGTATGATTGGCCACTAAGGCGATTTTTTTGCCTTTAAGTTGAGGTACATATTCGTTAAAGCGAGCGGCACCTGGAATAATATCGGCTCTTACAGATTGGCTTCCCAAGAGAAAAATAAGAAAGTAAATGATGCAAAACGAATTCGCAGTGGTATTTTTGACTCTAATCTTGAATTGGTCGTATTTCATAGCGCAAAAATTTATTACAAAGGAAGGTAAAACTGCTTCACGACGCATCTTTTATTTGGCCATTTTTTCAGTGGCGTTGAGTGTCTTGATTATGCTATTGTCCATTGCCACGCTCAGTGGGTTTAAGTATGAAATTGAACAAAAAATTTCAGATGTTCAGGGACATTTTATCATCGATTCAGGTAAAAATATCGAATCAGGTGAACCTTTCCCAATTTCAGATACCGATGTAAAGACCCTAAATGAAATTGCAAATGTACCCGGTGTTACGCGCGTAATTCCGTCTGCTTCTAAGGCCTGTATCATTAAGTCTAATGAGGAATTAGAGGGGCTTTTAGCCAAAGGGATTGAATCTTCTTCACATGCGTATTTCCAAAAGTCGTATCGGGTAAAACGACTATCTAAGACTCGTAACAGCGAATGGTGTTGGGTATCGCAAACAACGGCGAAGCGATTGCACATCGATACAGGGGATCTTTTAACCGTTGTTTTCTTTGTGAACGATGAAAATGGAACGAATAGGCCTAGGGCTCGGCGTCTTCTGGTTTCGGGTGTCTATGCCACAGGAATTGATAAAGTTGATGCCCAAATGGTTATCGTAGATCACCAAATGTTGACCACATTCATGCCCATTGGCAATACGTATACCCAAGTGGAAATTTGGAAAGATTCCAAGGTCGATATTCAAGTATTAAGAAGGAAAATTTTGCAATTATTACCTTCTGCCTATGTTCGGTTGAACACCCTACAAGAGTACAATCGCCTTATATTTGATTGGTTGGCCATCCTTAATACAAACGTAGTTATTATTTTGGTTTTGATGGCGCTGGTGGCCATTACGGGTATGTGTACAACCTTGCTCATTCTAATTATTGAACGTACTGGTAATATCGGACTTTTGATGGCTTTAGGGGCTCGGTCGAAAGATATCTCACGTTTATTCGTGGTACAATCCTTGATTATCACGTTTGGGGGGGTTATCGCGGGAAATATCCTAACGGCAGTGGGCGTGTGGGGACAAAACACGTTCCGATGGATGACACTGAATCAAGAAGTTTATTTCATTCCCTATGTAACGTTAAAGTTAGGATTTTGGGATTGGGTTTGGGTAGATGCGGTGGCCGTTACGGTTATTGCTATTAGTCTTTGGTTGCCGGCCCGATATATCAGGAAGATTGATTTAATTAAGGCAATTTCATTTAAATAAAACAAAAAAGCCGATCGTGAGACCGGCTTTTGCATTAAAGGCAAAACTTTTAAGCGTCGATTTTTGCGTATTTCGCATTGGCTTCGATAAATTCCCGTCGGGGTGGTACTTCATCGCCCATAAGCATACTAAAAATGCGATCGGCTTCAGCAGCACTGTCTAAAGTAACGCGTTTGAGTGTGCGTCTGCGAGGATCCATTGTTGTTTCCCACAGCTGCTCGGCATTCATTTCACCTAAACCTTTATATCGTTGCACGTTAACCGTATCTTCCTTTCCTTTGCCGACTTCTTTGATGGCGGCATCGCGGTCATTGTCGTTCCAGCAATAGCGAGATTGACTTCCTTTTTTAACCAAATACAAGGGGGGCGTAGCGATATATAGGTATCCGTTTTCTACTAACTTTTTCATGTAGCGGAATACGAGCGTTAGAATTAAGGTACGGATATGCGAACCGTCAACGTCCGCATCCGTCATAATTACTATTTTATGATAGCGCAGGTTATCAAGGTTTAATTCTTTTTCGCCCTCTTCGTTCATTCCAATATGCACACCAAGAGCGGTGAACATGTTTCGCACTTCTTCGTTGTCGTAAATCTTGTGTTCAATGGCTTTTTCCACATTCAAGATCTTACCCCGTAGTGGTAAAATAGCCTGGAATTCGCGGTCACGACCTTGCTTAGCCGTTCCACCCGCAGAATCTCCTTCGACTAAAAATATTTCACAAACCGCTGGATCCGTTTTGGAACAATCGGACAGTTTTCCAGGTAATCCCATACCCGACATAGCGCCTTTTCTTTGCACCATATCTCTGGCTTTTCTAGCGGCTGCGCGTGCTTGAGCAGCAAGAATAACTTTATCTACAATAATTTTGGCTTCTTTTGGATTTTCTTGGAGGAAGTTTTCTAACATTTCGCCCACTGTCATATCCACTGCGCCCATAACGTCGTTATTTCCTAACTTAGTTTTCGTTTGTCCTTCGAATTGAGGTTCTTGAACTTTCACGGAAATAACCCCGGTAAGACCTTCTCTAAAATCATCGCCAGCAATCTCGATTTTAACTTTATCGAGAAGCTTTTGTGCGATGGCATAGGCTTTCAAGGTGCGGGTCAAAGCGCGTCGAAATCCGGCTACGTGGGTACCGCCTTCAATGGTATTAATATTGTTTACATAAGAATGTAAATTTTCGGCATAGCCTGTATTGTATTGAAATGCAATTTCAATAGGAATGCCGTGTTTGTCGCTTTCACAATAAATAGGTTCGGGGATCAAGCGTTCGCGCGTTCCATCGATGAAGGTAACAAATTCTTTAAGTCCACCTTGAGAAAAGAACACTTCTTTACGCGCAACGCCGGCCTCATCTAAATCACGATCATCGGTCAGACTTAGGTGAATTCCTTTGTTCAAATAGGATAATTCTCTGAGTCGATTTTGAAGCGTGTCAAAATTGAATGTTTGTGTTTCCTTAAAGATCGAATCGTCGGGTGTGAAGGTAACTTCAGTTCCGCGGATATCGGATACGCCGATTTCTTTTACAGGGTAAAGCGGCTTTCCAATCTGATATTCTTGTTGGTAAATATGTCCATCGCGAAAAACCCGAACTTTTAAGTCTTTACTTAGGGCATTCACACAACTAACCCCTACACCGTGTAAACCACCGGATACTTTGTACGTGTCTTTGTCGAACTTACCACCGGCATGTAATACCGTCATAACCACCTCTAAAGCGCTGCGTTGCTCTTTTTGGTGCATGTCTACAGGTATACCCCGTCCGTTATCCATTACCCGTATGGAATTATCTTCGAGAATGGTAACTTCAATATGCGAGCAATGACCTGCGAGGGCTTCGTCGATACTGTTATCAACTACCTCATATACAAGATGGTGTAAACCCTTCGGTCCAATATCACCGATATACATGGCGGGTCTTTTACGTACCGCCTCTAAACCTTCAAGCACCTGAATATTTTCGGCACCGTAATTACTTTTTGATGGATCGCTCATAGTTGCGTTTTGACTAAAATCGTTGTTGGTGTAAAATTAACGTAAAGCCAACGCAATAAGACATTTCGCTTCGGGTACTTTTCCACAAAAAGCAGTCGATTTATAGACCGTCGGGCCCAAAGAAACTTTGGGAAATTTTCCCTGTTTCTCTCAGGTAATCAACAAGCGTGTGGATGTATTTCGATTTTTGCTCAATCGTTTTGATGCGAGAGTCCAAATAACGATTTTCCCTGGTATTTAGTAGGAAAATAGTACCATCACCAGAATCGAATTTTTCTCGTTCTAACTCGAATAGTTTCAAATACCCATTTTCAACATTTTTTAAATGTTCATAAACATCGCGATATACAAATCCTTGTTGGCGAAGAGCCCTTATTTTTAGATCTGTTTCGTTTAATTTAAATTGGAATAATTGTGTTTTTTGTTCTAAGGTGTATTTCGATACTAAATAAGCGCCTCGTTCTTTGCGCAGAAAAAGCGGTGCTGAAATATTGAACCCGAATCGACGATCGCCGTTAAAGTTATAATCTCCGTAAATACCTTGAAATAACTGTTGGTATTCAAGGTCGAATTTTGGCAATAAATTGAACCGCTGCAACCGCAAGTCCAATTGCTTTTGGTGCAAATCCCAATCTATATTTTTGATGTCGGGTAACAAGCCCAATGCAATTGACTCCACAGTGGTTTGAACAAATAAGGAATCTAAAAAGTCTAATCCTGCCGAAGTAGGTAAAATGTTCTCAGCAATAACAACACCCTTCCAAGAACCTTCTTCCCCAGAGATTTCCCACAAATGTCTGCTGAGCTGTAAACGTTGTTTATACGTATTGGCGTTCCATTCTTTGGCCCGAGTTCGGAATAGTTCAAGTTGAATGTAATTTTCGAGCGTATCCATGCCGTTGCATCCCCCGGCTTCGAAAAGCTGTCGAAGGGCAAGCTGTCGGTCTAAAGAAAGCATCATTCCCAACCGATAGGCCTTTTCCTGTTCGTGGGCAATGAACCAATCAACATAATCTCCCCAAATAGTTTGACTCAAATCTTGGAGTTGAATCTTTTGTATTTCAAGCGATTGGGTTCTTAAAATCTTAGCTTTGGCTAAGGCAGTTCGGCGTTCATCTGTAAGCAGTCCCTTGAGTAAAGGAATACTGACACCGGCATAACTCAGACCTGCTGCAGGGGTAAAAGCCTCCGGGTTTATAAATGCGCCCCGCCCTGATTCAAATCCGGTTTTAAATTGCAAGGGACTTGCTGTAGGCAATTCCAAACCCATTGATTCACGGCGGTAGTAGGGGAGTGTGCCCGCTTCTTTTTCTGTTTTATCGAACGTAAATCTTGGGTCAAAGGCACCTCTTTTTTCACGTAACGATGCTTTTCCTAACAACGATTCATACCGGTAGGCACGCACTAGCGGGTGCGAATATTGCACAAATTCAATAAGTTCTAAAATGCTTAAATCCAAAGAATCGCTACGTTCAATTTCTAAGGAAGTTTCCTCAACCCCTTTTGGTTTCCTTTCCTTAGGATTTTGACCTAAAGCGAAAGGTGAGGCCAAGCATAGTATTGAAACCAAACATCCCAAAATGATGCTACTGCAATTTTTCATATGACTCAAAAAATGTTTCATTTATTTCTTTGAGAAATCTTTCTTTTTGTCTTCAGTTTTAGGCGCATTACTCGCTCTTGTGCGGTTGTTATGATAAAAATCAGGAGGGAAACCACTTAATTGACGCCAAATTTCATACCATACAGGAACGGTTTTTAACAACATATAGGCACGTGCACCCACACCGATTTTTAATTGCTCGGGCCATTGTTTTTTATCTACTGCCATTTTTACCAGAACCCGATAATTTCCGCTGGGTTGCAGCGCATTATCTACGGCATAAATCTCACCGGGGAAAGTTCCATAGGAAAGGTCGGGCCATCCCGAAAATACCATAGTTGGCCATCCATCAAAAACAAATTGGGCAGGTGCACCAATTTCGATAAGAGGCATATCAATTGGTTTTACAAATAATTCTACGGCTAAATTAATTTCTGATGGCACGATAGTACACAGGGCTTGTCCCTCACTAACTGCAATCCCAACACCATTAGAAAGTGTTTGAGATACGAGGCCCTTTTGCGGGGCCTTTACTACATAAAATCCATTTCGTATTTGGTAGTTCGAATGCAGATTCCGCAATTTTGAGACTTCTGTTTCGGTATCCATTTGGGCTGAAATGGCACTGTACCGTTCGCTTTCTGCTTTTGCAAGTTTTTCGCCGTATTCGGTATCAATGTTTTTAAGTTCAATCCGCGCATTTTCGATGGCATTGGTGGCCATGTTCAATTTGGCTTCTTGAATTAATTTTTTGGCTAAAGCTTCTTGGTATTTGACCCTGCGATTTTCAACATCTAAAGGACTTTTAATTTGTTTTAGGCTAAGAAGACTGTCTCGAATTAATTGTTGTTGGGCAATTTTTAAATTGATATTGGCTGCTTGCGTTTCAGCAAATTCCGAGCTGTATTGAAGTTTTTCCTGTTGAAGCTTCACGCGTGCTTTTTGGATCGCAAAATCCCGGTTGGCTTCTAGTTGTGTAATTTGTTGATTGATGGCGTTGACTTTAGCAGAATAGCTGAGAATTGAGTTTTCTTTAGCTTTTATTTGCGTCGACGTTTGATCAATTAAATCAGGATCTAAATATTCACTTTTTGTTTCTGTTAATACGGCAATGGTGTCGCCCTCATTCACTTGGTCGCCATCTTTTACATACCATTTTAATATTTGACCGGAAATAACCGTTTGTATCGATTGGGGTCTTTCGCTAGGCCTAAGCGTTGTTACCACACCTGTAGTCTGTACATTTTGGGTCCAAGGGAGAAACATGAAAACAATAGTAAAAATGGTCCCAACAATAATCAGACGCCTCGTATAAAAAGCGACCCAAGGGCTGTCTTGAAAATGTATTTTATTGATCATCGGGTTCGGATTGAATCACGTTAAGTTTTTCTATTGATATTCCACAGTCGTAGAGGTTTTCAACGGTAAGAATCAGTTTTTCTACGGCATCTAATAGGGTAATGATTAATATTTCCGCCGCTAAAAATTGTCCTAAACTGATACTCTGTTCTACAAGCAGGTAACTTCCAATCACTAGTAAAAACGCGGTAAATACCACCTTCGTAATTACACCAAGCCACGCTTGCCTATAAACCACACCGAAGTGAATAGTACGGCCCTCTGAGTATTCATTCAAACGGAAATCTAACAAGGGTAACTCATCTTCGTTTTTATTGAGCCACAAGTTTCGCAAAGACAAAGCGGCTTTAAATTTGAAATTTGATTCATATCGGGCGGTATCAAATCCGCGCTTCCAAGTCAAACGTAAAACCCAATATATAACGATTACCATAATGAATCCAAAGGCAATGAATAAGGGGTGGTAAACAGCCAATAGCAATAAACCAAATACAGCTTGAAGTAATTTACTCGTAAAATCCACAAGTAATTTGGAGAGACTCTTTTGAAGGGTTACGATGTCTAAGAAGTAGGTTGTTCTGGTTTCCCATTGTTCAGTCATTTTAACCCCTTTTTCCTTCAATTCAATAATCCGATCCCTGAATTTAATACTGAAAAACAAAAAAAGTTTGCGCTGAATAGATTCGGTAATACTTATCTGTGCCATTCGTGTCAAACCCGCTAGTAATACGGCCATAGTTATTAATACCGATAAAAAGAACCAGCTGGTATTTAATCGACCTGCCATAACGTATCCGATGATGGTTTGGATTCCGAGTGGTAGCGCCAAACTTATAACACCAGAAAAAATAGCATAGATATACAAGTATTTTATGTTTCGACTCTCAAATTTTATCACATCGAAAATAAGTGATAAGGGAGTACGGTTGCGAATTTGGTTTTGTTTGAAAGGCATACTCTCATAATTATGATTTCTGCAAAAATAGCGAATTGGGTTTACTTTCCTCTGCCCTGTATCATAGTTAAGGCCGTGTTGAACATGATTTTGATATCAAGACCTAAGGACATATTCTCCAAATAGAATACGTCATACTTCATTCGCTCTATCATTTCGGCAACGCTTTCCGCATAACCGTATTTGATTTGTCCCCAGCTAGTAATTCCTGGCTTTACACGATGTAAACGCTTGTAAAGTGGTGCTTTATCAATGATTTGGTCTATGAAGAACTGTCTTTCCGGTCTTGGGCCTACCAAACTCATTTGGCCTAAAAGGACATTGAAAAACTGTGGTAATTCGTCTAATCTTGATTTACGCAAAAAGATTCCGATGCGTGTGCGTCGGTCATCAGATTCGCTGCTGAGTCGCGGACCCAACGATTCAGCATCGACGAACATACTCCTAAATTTGATGATTTTAAAGGGGATTCCCTTATAACCGATTCGTTCTTGGGTAAAAAATATAGGTCCTTTGGAATCAAAACGGATTAAAGTGGCGATAATCATAAATAGGGGGATGCAAAAAATCAGAGCCAGTAAAGACAATACAATATCCATTCCGCGTTTAACGAATTTTTGCCAATAAGGCATTACTTCAAAGTCAACCTCTGCTAATTTAGCGCCTAAAATATTGTTCATTTTCACCATTCCCATGACCATGTTATACTCGCTTGGTAGCATTTTAACGTGGACTTCTTGGTTTTGAATGGTATCAATAATTTTGGGCACAACGTGTGATTCAGAATCTTCGTTGGCAATAATTACATCCTCGATTTTATAATCGTTAATTAATGAAACCAGTTGGTCCCACGAACCGAGTATAGATAAGTTGTTTTTGGTATCTTGCTCTGTAATCTTTACAAGACCTACAATTTGAAAGCCCTCATAAACATTTGGATTCTTTAATTCTTCTAGCAGTTGTTCGGCGGTTTCCCCCGTGCCAATTACTAATGTTCGGTAGCCCCAAATACGCTTTCGAAATTTACTAATTGTATAAGTAGCGTTGAGCAATCGAAGTATTAAAGTAGTAAAGAAGTGGAATATGAATAGGATGCCGAGTGAGGTATAATAATCTTGATAATTCGAAACGCTATCATCCAAGATAAATAAGAAAAACAAGATCAAAACACCAAAGATGGAGCTGAACAAGGTGTTCTCAAGTTCTTTAAGGCGCGAACGTCGCAAAATGTATTGATAATAGCCCGTCATGGCATAAATAAAAATCCAGAACAAAGGAATAAAGAGTAAACCGAGAAAAAGCTTGATATCTTGATTTATAGGAATTTGATATCCGTGCTTTACCGCTTCAATTACATTTTTGCGATATAAGAATAAGGCAAGCCAACTTATCACGGCAGCTAAGAAATCTGCGGCAATATGCCAAAACAATCTAACGGTAGCCGTACGCATTATTTTAAATAGCTTAAACGCAGGTTGTCAATGAAAAATTCTCTAGAACCTGCATAATTCAGCGGTTTGTCGGCACTAAAGAATATTTCGTACTGGGTATTTGCGGGTTGACCTTGAACTTCATAGATTAAATTGAGGTAAAAGCGTTTCCACGTATTATTGGTCGGATTAACGGTAACATAGGGGATGTATTCAATTTTGGAGGATCCAAACCGCCTAATAGCAACCAATACCGGCAGAGCTGTGTTGATATCAAATTCCAATACCACGTCGCGCCCGTCGGCAGGGAGATTTGAAATTCTCTGGAAATACGCCAAATCCATACTCCGGAAACTGTCAATATTGGTAAATTCGGAAACAAAAACCAATGAGGGTTTGGAAAAGCGCATATTTAAATCAAAAGGTCGAAGCTCAATTTGAGTTCGGTCTAACGCGTCTTTTCTAATAGGCACTAACGTTGAACTGCTATCTTCAAAATCTTCTTGCCATACAATTTCCACGTTGGAACGATAACGAAATACTGGAGACCAGCTGGTTGTTTTTTCTCGTGTAACTTGCAACGTATCTGTAAGGATTTCTAAACTCTTATAGGGTACAAGGGTTTGCGAATTTCCATTGTTTTTCACAAAGGGAACTATTTGAATCCGCACCAAACCTTCCGCATCAATAGGGAATTTACAAGGAATTTCAAACGTTCCCACCGTTTGACTGTTAACGTAAACCTGAACGGCTTTAATATCGTGAATAGAATTTCCTTTAATCGAGGAGGCCTGTACGTGCACGTCTTTTATTTCTATATAGGAAGGAATAAAGGTGGGTTCAACTTTGCACGAAAGGGCCGTAAGCACTAAGTAAAAAAACGGTATGAATAGGCGTGTGTGACCCAAAGTGGACATACCACAAAAGTAAGGAATCTAATTGATAACCACTTTATCTAGAGTGTTTGATACCTGCGCTTCACTTTTTCACATACAACTTCAACAATATCAGCTACTTCTAGCAAGTGTGTAAGACTGGTGTTGGGCGTTTGTTGCTTATCGATGTTTTCGATAAAATGTTGTAGTTCAATTTTGCGGACGTTATAGGGTGAAATATGACGTTCTGTGGTGGTTCTGTTTTGGCTAGAAAGGGTTTCCCCTGGGTAAAACTCCATTTCCAGCGAAAGTTGATCTGTAGATAAAGAAAGGCGGGATTCGTTTAACTGATTTTCAGCTAAATCAATGAGGAGCATATTTTCTTTTTGATAGACCATAATGCGATGAACGTTTTTTTCTATGGCACGACCTACGGAAATATGACAAATAGCGTCGTTATGAAACTCAATATGAATATTCAGCAAATCGGGATCTTCTCCAAACAGGAACATGGGTCGTGCCGAAATACTGCGAATGGGTGATTTCATTATCCGTTGTAACAAGTCAAATTCTTCGGAAATATGTTCGAAAATCCACGTATCGAATTTGCCACGTTTTGGCACCGAACAATGCTTTTCAACCTTTACAAAACGGGGTTTGTTAATTAATTGCAATGCGGCATTGGCAATCGGCAAACCCTGTAGGGTATTCCCAAATTGAAAAACGGTCCGACTTTCAATTCGCAATTTTTCAATTTCCTCTACTTCAGCACTCGACCACTCTCTAAAACCATCAATGAAAACATGTTTGCCAAAACGGATTAGCTGACGGATAATTTCAAAGTCGAGCTGTTGAACCTGTTTGCCGACGATGAAAATATCCCCTTTTTGAATCAATTCCATCATGGCGAAGAAATCTTCGAACAAATCTTTGTTGTTAGAATCATCGGGATCCATAAATCCAACTACGTTAATACCCTTAAAACGTGTCAATTCTGTGGTGTATTCTTGTATAGATTGGGAAGACCCCAAAAGGATTACCTTTTTCATTAATGCAATTGTTCTAACTTTGTTGGTAGCAAAAATGCTTCTTTCAAATAAAACTAAGAGAAACGATTTCGCACAAATTGTGAAGAAGGTATTATGATAGATACAGCCGTACATCAAGGACGTAGACACAAGCTAATTAGAGAATTAGCGGCTAAAGGCATTGATAATAGTGCGGTTTTGTCTGCCATGATCAAAGTTCCTAGGCATTGGTTCTTCCCCAAAGATTTCGAACAATATGCCTATCGCGATGCGGCTTTCCCCATAGGGCATGAACAAACTATTTCACAACCATTTACGGTCGCATATCAGTCTCAACTTATTGATATTCAAAAAGGTGAGCGTGTATTAGAAATTGGAACTGGCAGTGGGTATCAAGCTGCAGTTCTCTTGGAAATGGGAGTCGAATTGTATACTATTGAATACATTAAACCCTTACTGCAAAAAGCAGCTGTTTTATTGAAGCCCTACAAAGATCGGGTTCGATTAATACACGGTGATGGCAGTAATGGGGTTTTAAAATACGCGCCTTATGATGCCATAATCGTTACCGCAGGTGCCCCCACCATACAAAACGAGTTATTAAAACAACTAAAAATAGGAGGGAAGTTGGTTATCCCAGTTGGAAATAGCCGTGAAACTCAGAAAATGCACCGCCTAACCCGTATGTCGGAGAATAAATTTCATCGGGAAGTTCTTGGACAATTTAAGTTTGTTCCCTTAGTGGGCGAGGGCGGATGGTAAAAAGGACCTACGAATAGGTCTTAAAGCCTTTCCTTACAAATCGTGTTACTTCCTTTGGGCGTTATTAGTGGCTCGAAGGATTAACCCATTGCTGCTTCTATTTCTTCGGTTGTTATGGGGAAGCCTTCCATCAAATCTATTACAGCGCCATCGTGGAGCCAAAAATCGTTTTCGATTCGAATGCCAATTCCTTCTGCGGGGATGTAGATTCCTGGTTCTATGGTTAAAACAGAATCTACCGGTATGGGCTCAAATCGGTGCATTACATCGTGCACATCAAGTCCTAAATGGTGGCTGGTTCCGTGCATGAAGTATTTTAAATAACTCTTAGGATTGTTCTTAATATCTTCCGATGTAAACAATCCAAGTTGTACTAATTTTTCATTGGTGAATGCGCCTACTTCAGTGTGATATTCAGGAAGCAATAACTCAGGTTTTAATATTGATTTCGCAAATTCATGTACCTCTAAAACGGCATCGTAAACTTCTTTTTGACGTTTAGAAAACCGACCATTTACCGGAATACACCGGGTACAATCGCCGTTATAATTAGCGTATTCAGCACCAAAATCAAGCAGTAATAAATCACCTTCGTTACAAATTTTATTATTTTCAATGTAATGCAATACACAAGCGGAACTGCCGCTTGCAATGATTGGATCGAAAGCAAATCCTAAGCTTCGGTTACGAACAAATTCGTGTATGATTTCGGCCTCAATTTCATACTCCATAACACCGGGTTTTATGAATTTTAATGCACGATAAAGACCTTTTTGTGTAATTTTAATGGCTTCCTTTAATAAATTAATTTCTAATGCGGATTTTGACATTCGCAAACGCGATAGAATAGGCGCAATACGGTTAATACCGTGCGCGGGATATCGCTGCTTTAGTTCTTGGGCCATCCAAAGATTGGCATAGGGCACTTGACTGGTAAATCGATCGTTTTCGTTTAAATTTACGTATAAGTTTTCCGCCATTAAAATTATCGCATGCAGTGTTTGCCACATTTCATGGTACCAAAAAACGGATTGTATG
Organism: Chitinophaga pinensis; assembly: GCA_945863965.1. Classification (GTDB taxonomy): domain Bacteria; phylum Bacteroidota; class Bacteroidia; order NS11-12g; family UBA955; genus VMCP01. The sequence goes on from CAMBBZ010000003.1 coordinate 43,325, forward strand.
CCTGAATTTTCATACACTTGGGAAGGACTTAATCGGGCACCGTCCCAAACAGCTATTTTCTCATTGGTTTCTTTTACAAAAATGAATTCTCTGAATTGGGGATCGGGACAATCTGGAAATAAAACCAACAGGGTATCTTCTTGGTCTACGCCACTCAGATAAAACAAATCACTCTGCTGTCTAAAACTGAAAAATGCATCACCATTTCTCGGGGTTTCCCAATTGCTATGAAAGAAAGCCATGCTGCCGCTGGGTATTTTTTCGGCAAGTTTTTTACGATTTTCGACAAATAATTCCTGTGGAATGCGATTGTATTTCATGGTTGTGTCAGTTTTTCTTATACAAAAATAGGTATCTCCTAATATATTATCGGGTGTGGTTTGTCATTATTTTGATGTATTCCATTAATT
>CAMBBZ010000004.1 GCA_945863965.1 Chitinophaga pinensis
AATCAATTACAAATTGCACTAATCGCACACCGCGCCGACTTAAAAAGCGCTTCCCCCGAGGGTAAAAATTGGGTCGATACCCTACAACGCAATTTGGCTTTGCGACTTCAGCAATTAACGGCCTGTTCCGTGAATGTAGTCGTGCTAGAGCCCCAAACCGAGAGCGATACCCAGTGGAACGATGCGGATTCCGAACCCTTCGATGTGCTGCTGCCCTTGTACAGCTCCCATTTTTATCATTCCGATACCGCCATTCGATTCACCCAACAAATACAACAAAATCTCAGCCATAGTCAAACCCCTTGCTTCGCCCTTTTTCGTCAGCCACTAGACGAAGCCTCCCTTCCTACCGCCATTCAGCTCCACAATCGCTTTCATTTCTGGAGGAAAGATCCCGAACGGGAGCGTATCCAAATGTTTGAACCGGGAAATTCGGAAACGGAACGCTTTTTTTGGGGGAAAATAGACGATTGCGCCAATGAAATCTACGCCCATTGGCTTAAAAAAGAAGGCAATTCAGAATCCAATGTAGCTTCCCAAGGACAGATACAAAACGAACAAGTCGTTGTTTATTTGGCCGAATGTTCTGCCGATATGTCTAACTACCGCGATTTATTAAAACGCGATCTTAACGACAAAGGCGTATTGGTTTTGCCGGAAACAGCCCTGCCAACCCAAATTTCGGAGTTTAATGCGGCTTTGAAACCCTTGTTGCTCCAATGTGATTTTTCAGTTCACATGCTCGGTACCGATTACGGTAATATTCCCGAGGGCTCCAATCGCTCCAATGTCGAAATTCAAAACGATTTGGCTGAAGAATGGCTTTCTAAAGAAGATAAAAAACGACTGTTGTGGGTGCCGGAGGGAATTATTCCAACCGATGAGCGGCAACGCATATTAATCGACGATGCTAAAACATCCATGAAATCAACCGGCAGTGCCGAAGTGGTAGTGGGTGTTATTGAGATTTTCAAAAGTGTGGTGCACGAAACAGTCAATCGGGTAAAATTTCAGAAACGAAAATTATTCAGCACTCAAGAATCGGAAAAATCCAGACCTAAGCTATACGTAATTTGTGATTTCCACGATAGAGAAGAACTATTGCAAATCAAAAATGAGGTGGAGGAATTAGGCTGTGAAATGGTTTTTTCGGCTTTTGAGGAAAATGAAACGCGCATGCGTCGCACCCACATGGACAACTTAAATCACTGCGAAGCGGTTTTATTTTATTTTAATCATGCCAGCGATAAATGGCTTAAAACGCGCATTTTGGAAATGCAACGGGTGAAAGCCTACGGTCGCGAACAAATGGATTTTGCCAAAGCCATTGGCATCGGTCCCAAAAGAAAAGAATGGATGACACAGATGCAAAATTCAGATTTTGCCCTGTTCGATTTTAATAGTGAATTACCTAAAGGAGATATGGCCGTATGGATTCAAAACTGGAACAACAAATAATAAATACCTTTAAAATCAGCAACCCGTTTCCAGGTTTGCGTTCTTTCGAAGAGGAAGAGCAAATCCTCTTTTTTGGACGCGAAGAGCAAATCGATGATTTGATTTCCAAGTTGCGCCGCAATCGGTTTTTAGCCGTTATCGGAACCTCGGGAAGTGGTAAATCTTCGTTGGTTAAATCGGGATTATTGCCGTCTTTGTACGGTGGTTTTATGGCCCAATCGGGTTCCAATTGGCAAACAGTTTCTTTTCGCCCTGGAACCGATCCGATTGGAAATATGGCAAAGTCTTTGAGCGTGGCCAACTACGATTATTTGTCTGAATTGGGTTTAGAAAATGTTGATTATTCGGATGTAATCGAAACGGGATTGCGACGCAGCGATCGCGGATTGATCGATTTTTATTTGCAAAATTTGCGTTCGAAGGGCGATAACCTGTTATTGTTAATTGACCAATTTGAGGAGTTATTTCGTTTTTCTGAATTGGAAAAATCGAAAAGCGAGGGGTATAGTGATTCGGTAGCCTTTGTGAATTTATTGCTAAGTGCGGCGGCTCAAAAAGACGTTCCCGTATTTATTGTATTCACCATGCGGTCGGATTTTTTGGGGGAATGCACCCTTTTTAAAGGGTTGCCTGAAGCCATAAACGACGGACATTATTTGGTTCCTCGGATGACACGAGAGCAGATTCGGCAGGTTATTACAGGACCGATAGCCGTAGGCGGTGCTACTATTTCTGCCGCTTTAGTGAATCGCGTTTTGAACGATTTGGGGGATAATCCCGATCAGTTGCCCATTTTACAGCACGCACTCATGCGGGTTTGGGACTATTGGCAACGGAACGGCGCTTCGGGGTCCATCGATGTAAGCGATTATGAGTCTATAGGTACGCTGAAAGGCGCGCTTTCTCAACATGCGGAAGAGGCGTTCGGGGAACTTCCCCCAGCCAATCACATCGACTACGAAGATTTATGTAAACGTATATTCAAATCATTAACGGATAGAGGAAAAGACAATAGGGGAACGCGTAGACCTACTAAAGTGAGTGATATTATGTTACTCACGGAAAGCACGTTTGAAGACGTGGTGAAGGTTACGGGAGTTTTCAGGGCCGAAGGTCGCGGATTTTTAATGCCAGATATTGGCATAGAATTGCAAGAATCGGATGTTTTAGACATTTCCCACGAAAGTTTAATGCGGGTATGGAAGCGTTTGGTGGCTTGGGTTGACGAAGAGAGTGAATCGATTCAAATGTACGTGCGTTTAACTGAGGCTGCCGAGCAATACGAACAGCGCAAGGGCGGTTTGTGGCGCAATCCGGAGCTTTCTTTGGCCATTAAATGGAAGAATGACAACAAGCCGAACGCCCTTTGGGCGGGTCGTATCAACGCGGAGTTTGAGCGTACGATGTTGTTTTTAGATTATTCGATAGATCAACAGCGCAAAGAAGAAGAGTACAAAGAATTTCAACAAAAAAGCCGCCTTAAACGCGCGCGTATTTTTGTTATAACAGTGGGTTCTGTGGCCATGGTGGCCATAGGGTTGGCATTTTGGGCGAATACCCAAAAGAAAAAGGCCGATGTGGCCAAAGAGGAAGCCAAAGTAGAACGGGTTAAAGCGGAGAAGAAATCTGAGGAGCTTAAGGTGGTGAACGACCAATTGGTGACCAAGGAGGAGCGTTTGAAAATAGCGGTTACAGAAGCAAAATTAAGTGCCGAAGAAGCCAAACGCAGTGCCGATGAGGCGAGGCAGGAGAAGCTGGTGGCAGATCAACAACGAGAACGTGCCGTAATGTCGGAAGCTCGAGCGCAGGTGGACCGAAAATTAGCAGATTCTGCCCGCGGTATTGCCGTTGTAGCCCTAGAGGAAGCTAAATCACAGCGGGAGAGAGCCGAACGGTTGCGTTTATTGTCAGAAGCCAATGGTAAGGCCTTGGCCTCCGTTTCTAAGTTTGCGCAAAGTGAATTTGAACAGAGTAATACCCTAGCGAAAGACGCGTTTATACAAAACAAACAGTACAGCGGATCAGAATCTAAAAACAGTATTTTAAATGCGTTGTATTTGAATTGGGAAAAAGCGCTCAATCATCAAAATGAATTAACCCTTCATAAAGCCTCCGTGCGCATGGTGTCTTACAATGAATTAAATGGAGATTTGGTAAGTATCGACGATCAATTCGTTTTGCACGTGTCGCAATTGGTGAATAGTAAATTGGTGCCAAGTTTTCAAACGCGATTGACCAAGCCCGTGGCGGGATTGTATTTAGTTCCTGAAACCAAGGGTCGCGTGCTTATATTATTTACAGACGGACAATTGGCGTCGTATCAAATGAAAGACAATAAGGTAAGTTTTGAGCGTAATTTAACAAGTTTAGGACCTGTATATGGTCGTACGCAAATCACAGCCTATGAAAAGTCCATATTTATATCGGGAAGTGGAACCTTGTATAATGTTGCCAATTGGCAAACGAGTCCTACTGTGTTGCGGTATGCCAATGTAACGGCCTTTGATGTGTCGGAAAGTAAAACCTGCGTATGGGTAAAAGACAACAAAATACAAACCTTTAAAAGCGTAGCCGATTTAGGCAAAGCCCCTGTATCAGAGGTCCAAATGGTTGGTATTGCCACTACGGCTAGTATGAGTCCCGACGGAAAGCAGTATATAGTGGGTACCTATTCGGGAAAATTGATTTTGGGAACCGTTGGGAAAAATGCGACGCATTTTGCCGAAAATTCGACAGATTATCCACGGGTTCATTTATCGGCTATATCTAAAGTGCAATGGGTAGAATCGTTGAATGGGGAAGCCTCTTTTATTACATCTAGTTTCGATCATACCGTTAGATTGATAAAATTATCGGATTTTTTAGAGAATCGATATGCGTCAGAGTTGGTGCGATTGGATGTTCATAATGCGTGGATTTTTGGATTTGTGTGGGTTCCGTCGAAACAGGGAATCATAACGTATAGTGAAGACAAACGTGTGGTATTTAGTTTATTATCCTCAAACGAACTCTTTAATAGCTTGGTCAAATGAAATTAGGCTTAAAAATTTTAACGGGTATTTTTCTCTTGGGAACTTTTCAAACTGCAAAGGCGCAGGATTGTGATAGTAAGTTACGGATGCTCATGGATGACTATCAACTGGGTCGTTTTGATGAAAGTATTGCGGGTATCAGTGCCTGTATAAAAACCAATGGGTATTCATCGGCTTCGAAAATAGTGGCCTTGAGCTATTTAGCTAAGTCCTATTTGGCTATTGATTCGGTAAACTTGGGCAACAGTGCCATTCGCGAGATTTTAGAGCGGAAAGACAATTACGAGGCTGAAATTGAGGATCCAATCCGGTTCAAGCGTCAGTTGGAATATGTGAGAGCCCAAATGAAAACCAATATGATTATGTCGGTTTCTAAAAAGGCCGAAAAATTAGAATTGGCGCCTGCCACTATTTTTGTTATAACAGCGGAAGACATTTTGAATCGAGGGTATAAGTCTTTAGATGAAATTTTAGACGATTTGCCTGGTGTTGACGTGGCCAAAACGGGTGGATTGGTCGATAAATCTATGAATCAAAGGGGGTATCGTTCTGCCAATATGAACGATAAAACCATGATTGTTTTTGACGGGGTAGAGGACAATGAAATGTATACCCAATTTGCATATTTGGGCAAACAGTTGCCTGTGCAATCGATCAAACGGGTAGAAATGATTTATGGTCCGGCCTCTTCCTTATACGGGGCAAACGCGTTTTCTGGAGTAATCAACGTGGTTACTAAAGATGGGGCTGATTTGTTCGAGGGTAAGAAAAATGCGTTTGAAGAAACCCAAAAGACGCAATACACATTAGAGGGTCGCATAAATTCAGGTTCTAACAATACCCAAGCTTTAGAAATGGATGGAGCGGTAAAACTCAAAAATGGCATTGTAATTCAGTTATTTGGGAAATACCATACTTCTGACGAGAACAACTTGAGCGGATTTAGCGATTGGGATGGCAAGTGGAGTGAAGCGGATTTTGGTCAAAATCATTATGCCAAGCGAATGACTACCACCAGAACGGCAGGAAATAGCCGTTTTTGGGATAGTTTATTAAATACGCGAGATCCATCTGGCAAATATTACACATATAATGCCGATTCTACCAAGATTCTGCCTACGAAATTGGCTCTAGATGAGATTGCCCAAAAGGACCAACAACTTTACAATACCATCCCTAATGTGCCTGGTTTTGCCCAAAAAGGAACTGATCCACGTTTGTTTACGGATAAAACGAAAGGACAATATTTGGGGTTAAAGGTAACTTTAGGCGATTTGGTGTTACAGGCGCAACTTTCGGAACGAGATGAAGGGGCTTCTCCTGATTATGTAGACCGCTTTTTTGCAGTAAACTCCTTATATACCAATTGGGAGGCGCGGCAACAATTTATTTCGAGTCGGTATACCAAGAAATTGGGCGATCGTTGGTTTTTTTACAATACCGCCTATTATCGTATTTCTGATTTTGGGAAGAATTCCAGGCTTACCACCTTTAGGGGTTTTGCGCAAGGAAATTTAGGGTTTGCCGATTTTATCGCGGGTGCCAATCCTGCATGGGGTCGGATATCGTATTTTCAGCAGTGCAAACAGTTTAGAGATGAATTCAGGGCACAGTTTATTATTAATGACCGCAACGATATTTTATTAGGAGCTGAGGTGCGCAACGGTGTTTTTCAATCGAATTACCTCACCACGTCTACTAGTGATAATGCTATTTTGGCGGGTACGGTAGCTACCGAGCCTGGAGGGAATAACCCCGCTATGTTTGATTTGGGCGCTTTTGTAAATTACTCGTACTCCAATCCCCAGAAATTCTTGAATATTTCTGTAGGGGGTCGTTGGGATAAAAGCGTAGTGGCTGAAAGTCAAACCGCCGGTTACAGCCAATTCAATCCCCGCGCCAGTTTGGTGTATTATCCAGGTAAATGGGTCTTTAAAGCCATTTATTCCGAAGCCATATTTGCCTTTCCTAGTTTTGTAAAATTCTCGACGAGTGTAAGTCGCATCCGTCCAGATGTATTGGGCCCTGAAAAAGTTAAAAATATTGAATTCAGTGCGTTTAAATCATTTTTGGGAAATCTATTAACGGTAGAGGCGGTGGGTTATCATAGCCGTTACAGCAATTTGTTAACGACGCGAAAAGTAGATGGTAAAGACCAATATGCGAATTTAGAAAATTCAGAAACTCGGGTAACAGGATCGCAATTGGTAGGTAAGTGGAAAGTGACTTCGAATATAGAGTTCAATATGAATGCCACGTACAATTATTCTCGGTTGCATTTGTTGGGACAAGGATTTGGGGGAAAGGATTCGTTATTGAAGACAGCTCAAATAGCAGATTTTACCGTTTTTGCGGGTTTGGGTGGGTGGTTCCTGAAGAAAAAGGTGTACGTGTACGTGGCTACTAATTTGGTTGGGAATAAATATACAGGACTAGGAACAACGGTTGCCAATGCGTCAGACATGCGGGTAATACCCGGCTATCAACTCATTAATGCAACCTTAAGATACCATATTAAGCCCAATACCTCTATCCAATTAATAGGTCGGAACCTGCTCAATGCCTTGTATTTTGCTCCTGGTATCCGTTCCGCAAGCGGTTCACAGAGCAGCCTAATTCCCCAAATGGGTAGAACAATCGATTTGGCATTGAATTTTAAATTCTAATGGCATCGTTTGTAAATCGGTTTTTTGGTGATTTAGAAAGTCAGAAAGTATGGCTTTTAAAACGCCTGTTTGCTCAGTCATTTTTTACGGGCTTGGCCAGTGCGTTTTTCTTTGTGGCGGCCTACGCCTCTATGCTTTCCGTTGTGGATATAAAAGACGTACCCTATGCCTATTTGGCTTCGGGTTTAGGCGGTGTTTTATTGATAAAGGGATTCCAGCGAATCCAGAAAGATTATGGGGCTGCCAAGGCCCATTTTATATTAACATTCTTATTTTCGGTTTGGTTAATTGTCTTGTATTTATTGAATACCTATGCGCAAAATGAATCGGTAAAATGGGGTATCGGGGTCTTGAGTTTTGCCTTTGTGATTCCGTTTAGTGCCGTATTTGCCTTGAATATTGCCACCAGTTGTTTTCAAGTTTTGGGGGTTACCCAAGGGAAGAAGTGGGTCGCCAAGTTGGGAATTGCGGAAACCCTAGCGGCTATGTTGGCCTTTATTTCGGCGCCTTTATGGGTGGATTTATTGGGTAGCGCGCCTTCCTTGTTTTTTGTTGGGGGCATTGCTATTTTGCCATTAGCGCGGCTCACGGTAATTGGATTTATAAAAATTAAAGGTAGCCAATCTACCTATTCGTTACAGAATAAAGTGGAGTTAAAAACGCTTTGGAGGTCTCCGTTCTTTAAATGGGTCATTATAGCGACCAGTATCTCTGTTGCCATGATTTATTGGGTCGATTATACCTATATTATATCGGTACGCACCATTGCTCGACTCAACAACATGAGCAATTCGGAAGTGGTTTCGGTATTTTTTGCTATTGTGAAGGTGGGTGAACTGCTGGGATCCTTATTTTCAGCGTCCATAATTAGGCAGTTAGGCACCCAAAAATCGCTGCGTGTATTCGCAATCGTTATGTTAAGTATTTCTGTTTGCATTGGCTTACTGCACTTTGCCGCTCACATGCCATTGGCTTCCATAATTGTGTTCATTATTAGTTTGAAATGGTTTGAGCGGGTGGTCCGACGTACGGTTGAAGTACCGGCAAACCGAATAATGTTACAAGTAGCCAAGCCAGAGGAAAAATTAGGGTTACAAACCGCGCTAGAAGGAATCGTGGGGCAAATTGCCACCATAGGGGCGGCCTTGTTGGTATTGCTGATATCTCAGAATTATCCGAAAGTAGACAGCCTTGATTTTCTGGTTTTAATCGTGATGTTAATTGCGGGGGTATCTGTTTTTTGGGTTAGCCGGGTATTCGTTGTTTCCAAATTGTATACGGTGCGCTTATCGAATTACTTAAAAGATATAGCTATTGAACAGCGTTCGAATGACCCTGTTAAGCACCAAGAGGAGGCGGCGCATGAAACCATTGAAAATGTGGCGGTCACCATAGATGCGAATGAGGCTATTAGGCGTTTATACCATTCTAGTTTTGAAAAACAACTAACAGCTGTTCGGGAACTTCCCACCGAAATAGCCCAAATTAGTCAAATAGTGGAAATGACAGATGCGGCACCTTTGTTGTTAAAGGCAGAAATATTAAAGCGTTTTACAGGCAATATGGATGCTTCAGACATGCCTGCGGGTATGCAAACTAAGTTCAATGTCATGTTAATGAATATTGGGGAATCCTTGGTTTGGTTGGATCTTAGTATTGCAGATCTTCGAGGGGAAACCGAGTCGGAATACTATTTATATGTTTCCTTACAGAAGAGTCGGGATATTTTCATCAAGAAGTTATTTACTCTGTTATCGTGGCGATATAGTGCCGAGGAAATGAGGGTAATTGAGGGCTTTATGACTGGGGAAGCGTCTGGGGCTGATGATGCGCAGTTTGCGATGGAATTGCTCGATACCATTTTACCCCCTCTATTGAAACCCTATTTGTTGCCGGTTTTTGAATCAACAGGATTAGAAACGAAACTGAAACGGTGGCGCCAATATATACCGGCCTATCGGTATAGCAATGAAGAGCGTTTGCGCGATATCGTAATGCGTGACTTCTCGCTTTTAACCCTATCAAGTAAATTTTGGGCCCTACGGGTATTGTCTGAAATGAAGAATCAAAAGGCTTTTACGGATCCGTTTAAAACGTCTTCGATGAATTGTTTACGAGTGGCTTCTGAGCCTAAGGTTTCGAGTTTTGGGAGTTTTTTAGATCTCTTTGAAAAGTCGTTAGATTTCAGAAAGTCGCAAGACGTTTTTGTGAAAAGCGAATTGCTTTGCTATTGGTTGAACGAGCAGGAAGGGTTTGCAAATCCACAAAGAATGCGGGAGTCATTTTCTGACTATCAAGAGAAATTCTATACTTCAATAACGGGGATTATTCAGTCTTAAGAGAGGAAGTGTCGCGTTTTAATACGGATTCACACAATTAAACCTAAGTAATGGTAGCCATTTTAAGAAGGAGTGCGGAGTTTTAATGCGGATTCGCACACAATCAAGCCCGGGTACTGATAGCCTTTTAAGTGGTGGGCTACTCTTCGGTAGCATTGGATTTTAAATCCTTCGGTTTAATGCCTTTTTGAATTAAGCGGTTGGTATTGACTTTGGTGATTTCGATACCTTGCACGTTTAATTTGATTTCGGGAAGCTTTTTTTCTGAAATACAAACGCGATTTTGATACCGAATTAAAAAACGGTCGCCAACAATGGTGTCGGGGTATAAAAGGTATTCGTCTTCTTTTTTACTTCGTACAAATCGCAAAACGGACTCTGCTTGTTCCGCGAATTGTATCCATAAGGTATCACGGTCGCGCTTTTTAAGTACGCCGGTGCTTAAAGGTGTAAAAATGAATTCGTCGATATCGCGTTTACGATAAATAAAATGCCCGGTGGATTGTTGTTTGAAGTCGATTTCACGCTTCGAAGCCTGTAAGGTGAAATTACAAGCGGGTACGTAATTGAGTTCATAAAGCCAGGCAGAATCTGAAATATAGCGTTCAATAAATTTTTGCGAAAAACGTTTTGATGCACAGGAACTGAAAACGATAGCTCCCGTAATAAGCATTCCAACGAGGCCAATATTAAGGCGTGTTTTCATGAATATTCGCTTTTTTCTTGGTATAGCTTAAGAATAAATAATGCACGGCTAAGCCGAATAAGCCCCCAATGACAAACTCCATACCGCTGTTCAGTATAAGGCCAAATAAGCGCATGGTAAGCGTGATTAAAATCATTACTGCCGGTATAATAAAAAGATACGCGTTGTCGTAGAAGAAGAGATTTCTGATTTTCTCATCGAACATGGCAATAGCTAATCCTAAAAGGGCGCAGATGGTAAGAATGGTAAAAAACATGCCAAGTGCTTTGAGCAAGTTTTTGTATTCAAAACCATAGGTTTGTGCTTTGGCAAGTTGATTGGCATCGGGCTTCTCTGGTAAAAACGGATTGTCGGTAAGATTGATAGCCGTCATAATAAGTGCCTGGTTTACCGATAGTATAGAGTCAATATTGGCATCTTGTGGCAATAGTGCAAAGTCGTTCAGTATTTCAGATTCGGTAACAGAATTGGGGATGCTAAATTTTTGATAGAGAAGGGGCCATAGTTTTGAATACGGACTTACTGCGCCCGCTAGTTGCCACATTCCTATACCTTTCAGATTTTTATTGTTCGCGTAATCGCTTTTTAAGGCCAAAGAACCTATGTTTTCACCCCATGTAATGTACCATTGGTCATTGCTTGAGAAGCTAATATACTTTTGTATGGTATTTTCATCGGTATGAGGTCGGAATCTTACACAATAATCTTCCTCATAAGTAGCAAAAGGGATCATGGAAAAGAAAGAGGCGTCGTTCGTGCTAGCTTGCGCCTGTTTCATTGCATATTGCTGTCCGGAAAGACCTAATACTAAAATTATCTTATTGGCCTTTACACCTCTTTTTATATAGGCGTTATAGGTTTCGTCGATAGAAGGGGCCTTGGGTATTTTTGAAATTAAAGGGGAGGTAGGACCACACGTATATCCGTCGTAGTTTTGATAATCCATGGCCATAATTAATATTCGATCGGCAATGGCGGTTATTTCTTGCGCGGCATAAGCGTCGTCGGGATCTACAGGGGGCAAGCAAATTCCTAATTGTAATCTTGGTGCGGCTTCACCCAGTCGGTACCGCATGTAACGAACAAACTCGAGGTAGAGTTTTTGATGTTTTTTGGAAACGCCGAAAAAATCGATTACGATACCTGAACTGTTATGTTTCATAACGGTTTGGATAATCGTATCAGCAAATAATGCCCACGCTTTTTCATTTTTTAGGAAGCGGGCCGTACTCGTTGAATCGAGCAACTGCGCCACTAAATCGATATCAATTTGATATTGAACGGCACGCTTGTGTAAATTGGTAGTTTCCCAATTGGGTAAGCGTTTGGGGGCTCCTGTGCTGGCATCTATTAAGTAACCGATGTAACCAATTCGAGTTACGGCATTAAGGTCGTAACGTTCGTAGTTATTGCCATCCATAAAGGAATGGAAGCCGTAAATTTCTTTGGTGAAGCGTTTTTCCCGTCGTTTTTGGTTAAACGCAGGCAATTCCATGCCGGTCCATTCTACCTCCGTCATACTGGGAGTTTGGTAGGCGGCTTTGAGGTTTGCGATGCGCTGTGGGAATTTTGGAATTCTTTTGGTAGAATTGTTTTTAGGCACTTCATCTAAATAATCAAAACGGTTTTGACGTTCGATTACTTGCTTTAGATACGAACCAAACTGATCGGTGTAAGCCGGTATAGAGTCTTTCAAAAAAGTTTTGAATTTACTCGCTTTCTGCTTTTGGTCTTCTAATTTTTGAACGGATTGTTCGGTTTTTTGGACCGCTTGACTCGTTTCATCAATAACTTGGTCGGCTTGACCAATGGGGTCTGCTTGGGCCGTTAAGTTAGGGTATACGCCTAGCCCGATACAAATGGTTATCCACAAAACGAGGCGGAATTTATTTATATTGTATATTTGATTTAGAATCATTGGAATTAGGCTTGCTAAGGATCAAAAATAATATAAAATCGCAGATATCCACAATTATCCCACAAAAGAAATATGAGTTTCGTACGTTTTTTACTTTTGGGTTTCGCAATATTGTTTTTTTCGGAGTCGTGTACCCGTAAAAACCCAGAAACTTTCCTTAAAATTGGCAACCGTTTATTTGAAGCGGGTAAATTGGCCGAGGCTAAAGAAACCTATTTAAAGATTACTGAATTTGCCCCTGAGTATGCCTTAGCCTATCATAATTTAGGTATAATTGATTGGCGTACCCAACAATATGAAACGGCGATTGTATTTTTTTCTAAGGCCATTGAACGAGATCCCATGTACGGGAAATCTTATTTAATGCGCGGCCGTTGTTATGCGCAAACTTTTGAGTATAAAATGGCGGAAAACGATTTCCAATCTGCCCGTATCAGCCCTGAGGTGGCCTACGATGCCCTGTCGGAATTGGGTCGTTTATGGGTTTCCCAAAAAAGGTTTTCCGAAGCCATTAAAGTGTTGAATCAGTGCGTGCAGTTGAGCGATACTTCAGATATGGTATTGTTGACCCGAGCAAGTGCTTTATTTGAGACGAATAAATATGAGAGCAGTGTAAAAGACTGTAATAAAGTCATTAGCCGAAATCCCAAACGGTGGGAAGCCTACCTTATAAAAGGCAAGAATTTTTTAGAAATGCCTTTAATGGATTCTGCCTTCCTTATGTTGGATTATGCACGCTTGTATTCGGGCGATAATCCCCTCACATTGGCCGCTATTTCTGAATATTACTTGATGAACGATGAAAGTGCGATGGCAATTGCATTTGCTGAAAAAGGGCTTCAAATTACCCCCGACAATATCCCCTTAAAGTTAAATAAAGCCCGGGCCTATGATGGAATGGAGCAATATGAAAAGGCCAATGTCGTGTATACCGAAATTGGAGTTTTGGCCGATAGTATTCCCGAATATCATTTCTATTTAGCTAAAAACATGTTGTATCTCGGCGATACGGCGAGTGCACTAATTGCCCTCGGCGATGCCGTTGCGTTGCGTAGAAATTATCAAGAAGCGTTTACGGTTCGTTCTATTGTAAAAGCGCGAATAGGCGATCCCGTTGGGGCCGCAGAAGATCAGGAACGTGCTAAGGGGAATTTATCGTTTAAACATCCACAGCGTAAACAGTGGGAACGCGATTCAGCGCTTATGGCGCCTTCCATGTAGTGTAAATCAAATACCCGGTCCACGGGAATTTCATCGTGCCATAACCCCATGGCAAGGTTTGCATGATAATGTCGGAACCCATTCCTTCAACCTCTACATTCCACGAAGCATCCTCGCCTTTCCAAGCCAATCCGCCACGCAGTAAAAACGATTCAATAAAACCGCGCAAAGTAACGTTTGCCATCAAGGGCCATTGCATTTTAATAGCACCCATAAAACGTTTGGCTTCGTTTTTACTTTCTTCGGTTAAGGGATTTTCCAAAAATAGTTCGCGTTCCGGCGCCAAGCCAACAATGATTCGAGGTATTAAATCTTGTACCTCAGTAAAGGTATTCTCGGCATCCATTTCGGTAATATATAGAATTACTTGGTAGGCCGTAATTTGGTGGGAATCTGAAATGAATTGTTGGCCTTCCATGAGGTTTAGGCGCTTAAAAAGGGTCGCATAAAACGGGGCTATCATCATTAAACCGCAAAATTGGGTTTTAAATCGAACACCCTTTTCTATGTCCCGTTTAACCTGGGTGTTTGCCTTTTGCTCTTTGGGGGAAGTTTCCAATTTCAGTCCCGCATTGATAGGGTTTTCTAATAACCCCACGCCTTTAGGGCTTAATAGGGTATCAATCGCTATTTCCGACAGCCCTTCGCGTTGCCAAGTTAGTGCAATGCGTTGTTCCACTGCTTGAACGTAGGTACTTTCGACTTGGTTAAGGTGCTGCTGTATTTCCTCCACGGGCGTATTGCCCTCATAATCGGTGTCCAATGCATCGGTTGACTTTTGCGCTGTAGGCAGTGGCATTTCTGGCGGATTTGCCAATAGTAATAGCATACGCTGCACGCCAATAAAACTCGAATTGGCACTCCATCCAGCCATTTTTGACCATCGCAGGAGCGGACTCAAACTGTGTTTGAAAATCCATTCTGTTAAATCGCCTTTTACGGGAATTAGCCATTTTTCTAACCATACATTGATGCTAAGGGTTTCGTTAGGGAGGGTGTTTTTTAACTGTTCGCTCCATTGGCGAAGCAAAGCCGTTCTAAAATTTCCCCATAAAGTGGTCAACACCACTTCGTTTGTATCCCAAAATACGTGTCGCGTCATTCGCAACCGTTCTATTTCATTTTGTGTTTTTTCAGCTAAGATGCGGGTCGAATCTGCTGAGGGAATAAGCGATTTTTGGGCATTAAAGGGCTCATTTTCCAAGTTAACGTCGATATCAGCGGGAGTAGTAGGCGGTACTTCGCTGTTTTGTTGGGAATTATCTTCAGTGGCGGTTGTTACGGTGGGAATTGCTTCGACCTGGGGTAGCTCTAAAGTAAGATCAAAAATTTGATGTAAGGACAAAAGCCAAAAGGGACCTAAATGGGGGGCCTCGTTATAAATGGGACTGTTTAATTCCCAAATAAAACGTCGATAGGCCTCAGAAAGACGTTGGTTTTTAATAGAAGCGATATCGGTTTCGGAGGTATTATTCCAATTGCGCTGGTTTAAATCTTCAAGAATATCGAAAAAATGCCGCCGCCATTCAGCGCCCCAAATTTGGGGCTGGGTTAAGGCGCGTTGCAGCCATAAAGGGATCAGTGCAGTATCGAGATCGGCGTGTGCAAGGGAAAGTTGTATTTTTTCAAGAATTTCATTCGTTATGGGTGCGGGTTCTGCATACGAATCCTCTAGATAGTGCAAGGGGAGGATCCAGGCAACCAATTCCAGGAGTAGTTGCTGAATGTCTTGCTCCATTTCGGTTTCCCTAAAAGCGGCACTTAATGTTTCAATAGATCGAAGGATCGGATTGTTAAAGCGTTGCGGTCTATTGGTCGGATCAAAAGTGTTGGGACTGGTAATTTTCTTAATGGTGAACCAAATAGAGCCGCGTGTAAAAGGATTGAGCCAAGGTTTTAATGTGGGAATTAGAGGGACAACTTCAACGGCTTTATTCGCTATCGGTTGCAGGGAATTTGGAGCGGAGTTTTTTTCTACATATAAGATAGTGTCTTGGGCAAATTGTTGAAGTACGGGATGAATGCGGGGTACTTTTTGTGCAATGGTATTGCGTATTTGAGGATTAAGGCTTTGAATGATTTCGGTCCAAGTGAGTTGACTTTTGGTACGGATTTCTTCAAAAAGTGGGAGTGTTTTTTGGTGGGTAAGGTAAACGACCAAGTGTTCAATGAGCCATTGAATTCGGGAATTATTAAGTGGGGCTTTTTGTTCGATAGCCTTCCGAAATAGTTGGGCGGCGCGTGTAAGTTCTTGGTTAAGCCAAGTTTCGACGTGGCTTCTTTTACTCGATATGCTTGCGTTGGGGAATGAATCATCGGCCCAAAGTTCTAATTGTCTGCGGAGTGATTCTTTGGAAATAAACGGCCGTTCAAATAGGAATTCTTGGAACCAATCGCCCAATTGTGGCGGTTGGTTTAAGTTGTTCCATACTGCGGTTTGCGTATTTTTTGGTTCCTTTGGCACGCTTACATTTGGCGATTGTTGATTGAGGGTTTCGTTGTAGTAATTTTGCAATCGGCCAAATTCTGCCTTTTCCAGATTCAAAATTCCTTTCAGAAGATTTAATAAACGCTGTGCCTGCAAGAAAGCAAGTACCCCGGAACGAATGGAAATTTCCTCAATCAGTAATAGGGCCATATCGAGCCGCGTTTGGGGCTTATTGATTAAAAGCAAGCGGTATTTGATATAGTGGGTGAGCTTAAAAGCAGCGGAAATTCCAAATTCTTGTCGAATAAATTGTTGCAATTTTTCCGCATCGTTTTCGCTAAATGACCATTGGTAGCTGTACGAAGAATTGGTCCATTGCAATACCTCTGCGATGCTCATGGCTTCCGCCAATTGATAAAAGGCTCTGCCTTTTTGTTTGCGTAATTCGGCATACCATAGATGCTTCTGAGGATCGCGGCGCAATTGTTCAAGCGTATGGCGCAGGGTTTCAGCGAATGGGATAACAGTATCGTTTTCGGGTTGTTCGATATCCGGTAAAAGTGCTACCGAATTATCGTCGTTAGGAATTAAATATGGGGTTTCGAATCCCAGTAGGGGCAACCAAAAGTAGACGCTTTTAATGGCATCGCCATACGCTATTTTTTGTATTTCGAAGGGAAGAATACGATCTTCTTGCTGTGGGTTTATTCCGACCTTTCTTGAATAAAAGGATTGACTTTCAATTGGGTCTGATGCGTTTTCGTTCGGATTATTTAATAGGATTTGCGGGTTCTTTGATTCACGATTTTCGGTGTTATTGGAATCGATGGAGGGTTCTTTGGAATCGGCAGTGCGTATATTTGGGTTACTCGATTCACCGGTATCGCTCGATTCAGGATTTTTGCTCGATTCTAGGGTTTTGTTAGAATCGCGATTTTCGGTGTTATTGGGATCGATGGAGGGTTCTTTAGAATCGGCAGTGCGCAAAAGCGGGTTGCTCGATTCAGGATTTTCTCTCGATTCTAAGGTTTTGTTAGAATCGCGATTTTCGGTGTTGTTGGCATCGATGGAGGGTTCTTTAGAATCGGCAGTGCGTATAATCGGGTTGCTCGATTCAGGATTTTTGCTCGATTCAGGGTATTCGTTGGATTCTGAGGATTCGCTTGATTCTAAGGTTTTGTTAGAATCGCGATTTTCGGTGTTGTTGGCATCGATGGAGGTTTCCTTAGAATCGGCTGTGCGTATAATCGGGTCGCTCGATTCAGGGTATTCACTCGATTCAGGGTATTCGTTGGATTCTGAGGATTCGTTGGATTCTAAGGTTTTGTTAGAATCGCGATTTTCGGCGTTGTTGGATTCGATGGAGGTTTCCTTAGAATCGGCTGTGCGCATAATCGGGTTGCTCGATTCAGGGTTTTTGCTCGATTCAGGGTATTCGTTGGATTCTGAGGATTCGTTGGATTCTAAGGTTTTGTTAGAATTGCGATTTTCAGCGTTATTGGATTCGATGGAGGGTTCTTCAGAATCGGCTGTGCGCTTAAGCGGGTCGCTCGATTCAGAGTTTTTGCTCCGTAGCATTTCAACCGTATTTTCCGTTAACCGGATGCGTGCGGTTTCGCTCTGTAACTGAAGCCACTCCCTATCTCTATCAAGGGTGATTTTTGTATTCCATAGATTGGTGCGCAGTTGCGAAAGTTGCGCAAAGTAGATCCGCCAATCTTCAACTACTTTTAAAGCGACATTATTAGGTGCAATAAAGCTGTGATTGGGCGTTTCTAACAAGGTTTCTATGAAACGACAGTAACCAGCAAGCTGAGTTACAGGATCTGCCGTCGCGTCGTTTGTGCTATCTGCTAAAAGTCTTTTTAGATATTCTATACGATACCAATGGGTTAACGTTACTGGGTGCACGCTTTCGGTCCAGCGCGCCCATTTTGATAGCGGCATTTTAGGGGCGTTGGGCAGGGCTGTAAAAATGCGTATTTCTAGGGATCGCAATAGGTCGTCAATAGCACCCCAATCCAGCTCTACCCCTTGGAAAATAAAGTTGGGCGAGGTAAACGGATCGAATATTTCATTACGATTGCTAAAGGCATCGTGAATGGGGAGTGGAAGTGGATCAATGGGTACAATTCCGCTTATTGGGTGTTTTGATTCGCTTTGTGGAGCCGTCTGTTGGAATTTTTTCTGGGCATAAATATTATTCCATGCCTTTATTATTTCGTTGGTTATCCTCAAGAATAACTGGGGCGATTCAAAGGCGTATAACCAAACGAAAGCTTGGTTCAACAGGAGGGTGAGCTCTAGATTCCAAGTTTTGGAACGTGTTTCAGTAGCAAAATCGCTGATTTGCAATTGTTGCAACTCTTTGATTTGATTTTGTATTTTTTGTAATTCCTTGGTATTATTCTCAAATGCGGCGATATCTATATTCGGGTATTGGCTTAACGTAAGTTGAATCAATTGTGATAGCGTGCCGATTTGATAATGTATATGCGATAAAAAGAAGCTAAATGACTGGTGATCCTGAATTGCTCCTATTTCAGTTGGAATACGATCGCGACCGAGGGCTTGGGTAGACTTCCATAAATTAATGAAATCGTTTATGCGTTGGTGTAAGTTTTGAGGCTGATTTTGTTCACTTTCGGTCTCCGCTAAAATACTTTTTTGCCACTCTATCCAAGCCTCCAAGGCATTGGGATTCCAATCGTCGGTATTGGGGCTAATGTCTTGGAAAATCTGAAAGGATTCTAATTGTTCTTGCGATTGCAATTTCAAGCGCTCGGCTAAAGACGCATCAACCCGGATTAGATCGTCGGCTTTGTTACGTTGGTTTTCGAGCGCATCGCCAAGGCGCTTATTCCTTTTTGAAAAGGCGGTATCTGAGTCTAAATCGTTTGGATTTTCGGATATACGATTGACAGAAACATTTTCAAGATCTGAAAGGTACCGATCTTGCTCGCTAAGCTGAATCAGTTGCAGCCACGTTTCTAAAAGGGTGCGAATATTGGGAACAAGGAACAAATGAATATAGGCCGCAGTGTGTTCGGAGCTTTCATATTGGTTTTGAATGTATTGATAAATACCTTGTAATTCTTGCCATATCTTACGTGTGGCAGGATTTAAATAGGAATCAAAGTTGGCATTTAACAAGGTTTCTAACCTGTTGGTATGCGTAAACGCATATAAGGGGTGTTCTTGGCTGAGGTGCCTATTAGCGGCTGCGTTTTTTTGTGCGATTGCATTTAGAAACGGAGTGAATTGGGACCAAAATTCAGGTGTTGTTGTTTTGGGTTCTCCTGCGTTTCTGTGGGCTTCCCAAGAATGAATAATAGCCGCAGGAAGTTGCGGACTGAGATGCTGAAAAAGGGCTTCTTGTGGGGATAATTGAGTGGATTCGGAGGGAGGGTTGCGAGACCATTTTAGGATTTCGAGGATGATTTTTCGAAACGCACCGGGTTGGGCAAACAACCCTCGTTGGCGGAAAAACCAAAAAATAAACGGATTGGTTTTCGGGGTGTTCCAAGATTTAAGTGTTTTTTCCCATACCGCCAGTAATTCGAGGTGGGCACTGAGCGGTAGAACGGCTGTTGCTTGTAAATTCGACCATTCAAATGGGATGTTTTGCAGCCAAAACGCCTCGCTGTCCCTGTTCAGAAGCGACGCATCGGCATTTTTTATTTCATTGGGGGGACTTTCTTTATTGGTGGAATTAGCATTTCGGTTCTGGGTTGTGGGGATTGCTTTTTGGTTCCCTTGGGAATCAACATTTCGGGTTTGGGTTGTGGTATTATTTTGGTCAAAATAGGTTGAGTTTGTTTCAGATGCAATCGCTGTCTGGTTTTTTTGTAGGGCAAGCCACCGCAAAAGATCGGCTTTGATGGCAATTTTCTGCGGCAATCGCAATACGGCAAAGATATCGCTTTGGAAACTTGTTTGAAATAGTAAGGCCAACCAATCATCGTACTGGAAGTTTTCGTATTGGCTGTTCGACATCGACATAAATGCCGATTTCAGAAATTGCTGTTGTTGCGTTACGGGTTGCAGGATAAACCACGATTTGAATCGGTTTTGAAGTGCGCTCGATAAGCCTAGGAAGCGCAGCATTTCCAGGGTGTTTCCGAGTCCAATATGGGATTGACCTTGTACGTATTGCTTCCATATTTGAGTAAAAAAGGCAATCGGAATATTCATCGAGGCCCTGTTTTGGGCTGGAAAACTAAAAAATGATTGCGGCCCTTGTAGTTGGCTATGGTGCGTTATCCAATCTAATCCTTCTGTTTCGGAGGGAAATTGCGGAACGCCTGCGGTGGTTTGATGGATTACCGTTTGGGCTGTTTTGGTGTCGGCAGTTGTAAATTGGTGCCAAGATTCCGTGAGATAGGATTGAATTTTGAGCGGCAATTCGGTAACCGAATTTACGGTGCCAAAATCCCATTCGAGATAGTCTATGAAGCCAGATTCTAAGCTTGGTGGGATGTTTATAACCTCAAAAGCGGCTTGAATGGATTCAATCAGTTTTTCTTGGAATTCGGTTGTCCAAATAGTCGCATCTTGAATATCGAGTTGAAACTCAAGTTCGGCGATATAGAGTTTCCGCGCCATTAAAAATTAGTTCAATAAGGCGAATAATCGTTGGCGCAGAGGCTGCGCATTTTTCCGTGTTTTTTGGCTGTGGTATCGGCGGATACTTTGAATAACTTCATGCATTTCTAGTGCATTTAGCCATTTCAAATTGATTACAATATGGGGTGGGGTAACGCTATCAATAAACGATTGGATTTTCCGCTTGCGGGCGTTGCCCCAGAAGTGTTCATTCCAATCTGGAAAGCAAAGGGTTATGGCAAAGCTGTAAGGATCTGTATTGAATGAATTTTTGAAGAATTGTTGGTCATAGAATTCATAATATATTTGCGACAGTGACCAATCCTCGGGATTTTGAGCTCTTAATGCTTGGGCCTCGGAAGCGTAAAACCCTTGAATCGGGTGATAAAAACCGGCAGCTTGGAAAACGTTGATATATTGCTTGTGTGCAACTTTTTTTATTTCAAATTTGTAGTTTTTTTCTTGAAGCGCCTTTTCAAAAGCGGCGAGCGATTCATACAGCGCGCTTAAGGTGTATTGGGGTTCAATAGCGATTAAATATCGATGTTGGTTGCGTATGTGTAACCCAAATACGGGTTCGTCGATACTCGGAGCGAATTCAAAATGTTCAACGAGTAAAAAGCCCGTAGACAGGTCATTAATTGTATTCAGTTTGTCTATGGTTTCTTCAACTTCAAAATCATTGAGGATATGTTCAAATTCGGCTATTGATTCGTTCTTATGATTGCGTATTTTAGTTTGTCGCGACTCATCATTGATGGTGTAGGCTTGTGGATTTCTGCCCCATCGGATAACTTCATCGAACGAGTTGTATATAAACAGTTTATTCCCGTTTTTATGGGTGATCAGTTGGGTTATTTTTTCAATTCCTTGTGTGAATTGTTGGGTATCAAACTCGAGTCCTAAAATATGAGAAATCAATCCGGCAAATCCATTTTGGGCATCTCGTTCTAGGCTATTGGGTTGGTGGTTTTGGGCATGTATGCGGAACAGCCTGTTTTTCAACCAATAACCAAGAAGCGCCTTAAGTTGCTGGGCTTCGGTTTCATAGCTCAAATTATTGGCCAAGCGATCGAAGGTTTCTAACTCGAATCCCATAAGCCCCAATAAAAATCTGTGGGTATTTATTTGGGTTTCAAGGTATTCCGCTTCTACGCGATGGGTATTACTAACGAGTTCGTGTAGGTTGTTTTTTTGATCCTTAAGGTATGCTTTCCAAGCATTGAAGCGATGGTCAAATCCGTCACCAACTGCCTGATATTTTTGGTTAAAATCGAGCCAAATAAATTCAACACCAGGAACAACCTCTAGAATATCACGGGCTATTTCCGTTAGATTGGGTGATTCGTTGTTGAGTAGTGAATACGACTTTTCTAATTGGGCAATAAATCTGGAAATGATTAAATCAAAGGTGCTTAAAACACCTTTGATTTGAAGCGCTGAACTGTCTTCAGGCGTTAAAGGGGTATTGAAAGACTTTTCCAGTCCAAAGCTTTCGGGAAATCCAATTTGCATGGATGAATATGCGACACGTTTACTGGAATTGCTGCGGGCTTGCTTGGTTCCTTCTTTACGCGACCACAATCGTATATTGCCTTTTACACGGTCTTTTACCTGCCACGTACTAATTTTAATTCCGTTGTGGTATAAGACTATTTTTGAATTTTCGTGAAGCGATAAGCGATAAGGTTTTGGATATTTTAAGGTCCAAACAAAATCGTAATCGGGATCTTTAATAGATAATTCTTTAATATTTTTGGTTCGATTTACCGCATTGAGTCGGGCAACCAAATCCGCTGATTGAATTTCAAAATTGACCTTGTCGGAGAAATTATTTATGCTGATGATTCGAAAATGGGTGAGGTTTTCGTTTTGGCTTTTGCCGCGAAGAAATTCCAACATCTCTTCGTGGTAATCATCGATAATTTGCTGTATGTTTTCTGGATTATTGACCTCTACGCTTAAATTTATTTCTATTTTTCGGTCGGGAGGGAAATGGAAACCTTGGAAGGCACTGCAAAGGGGCCTCCACGAATCTCTTAAATTTTCTAGAAAATAATCGACATCGGATTTGTCGGCATCGGCCTCGGTAAAAACGACGATATCAAATAACCCTTTTACGGTCGGATTAGAAATAGAGGGGATGTAAAAGACTTTATATATGCTAGGGTGTTCGAGTATGGCTTGGGTGAAATCTTTAAGATTTATTCGGGTTTGTTGACTTTCAGAAGGATTTTGTTGAAAGAAAGGACTCTGTTTGAGGATGTCGTCCAGGGCATCAAAATCGGCAATTTGTCCAAATTGGTAACTAATATCGGCAATGGCAAAACACAATTGTTCGAGTATGGCGATACCGGCATCGTGCACGTTGTGGTCAGTCCATACATTTCCGCTGTATTTTTGGATTCGGGAAATGGCATTTTCACGCAGCTTTTCCAAATCATAGGAAGCGTCAATACCTTTTTCAGGATCGAGGGAATATGTATCAAAGTCTTCGTCCATCCAAATGGGGCTTAATCGGTTTGATTGTGCGTTTGTGTATTAAATGTAGGTTTTGTTGGTTAATAGGCTCGTGAATCCAATGGGTATTTAATCGGTTTGATGGGGCGCTTGTTGATTAGGGTTTTGCGTTTGCTGATTAATTTGCTCGTGTATTCTGGCAATTAAGTGGAATACTTGCTTATACGGCATGGACGCGAGGCCGTCGAGGATGGTATTAATTTCGGCGGCGCTTAGGGTCAATTGCAAAGGGGTTTCTTTTTTTATTCCCATAGAAGGCCTACATGGTATTTAACGTTGGTTTCTTTGGCATAAGGTCGGATACTTCTAATTTGCAAGGCATAATTAAAATAATCGCCATTCCAACGCAGTTCTATTCGATTGCGAGAGCGACCAAAGAAGTTTTGAGTTTGGTTGATACCGCCTTTGCTTTTTCCATAGGTACCAACAGCAATAGCATGGGTAATGGCATGCGCTCCTTTTTCCCCGCACGCTGCGGTTACTTCAAAAGCGCTATAATCTGAAATATTTTCTACGATATTGTGCCACTGCCCATCGGCAGGGACTTCTCCAAACCGATAGTAATGGATACGACCGTGCGAACCAATAGCCCCATTTACATCTAAGTTATGCAAGGGTTTTTCAATTCCCACACCCACTTTTCCGTCTTGAGCCAGACTTAAAATTGCGTGTTCATTTTGGGAAAATTTAAACTTCAAGAATTGTTCATTATTGGCATCTGATTCGAGTTCGATTCTCCAAAATGCACCTTCTTCCTGTGTTTTTTGCTTGAAAGTTAATAACGAATTATTTTCTTTTGGACTTAAAATTAATCCGTCTTCCTCATTTACCTGCACATCATCGTCGAGGATATTGAGGGTTGAATCAATTAAATCTTGAAAATCTTCCTCTTTGGGAATTCTTCCTTTAATGAAATAGTTTTTAAGTTCGGAGCGTCTTCTAGAACTCATGATGTTGTAAAATTAGGGATTAACTTTAATATAAAATAAATTTGGTAGGGAAGGGGGCCTGTGATCATTGTTTATAACCGTATTTGGTTCAAAGGGGTTTCTGTATTTTCCGTGTTGGCCTGTAGTTGTAAGTTCATGCCTACACGGTGTTTTCCGATGCCTTTATGTCGTAAATTTTGGTAAATACGATCCACTAAAAAATCGGTCCCCAAGGTCATATTAGAAACTCCAATACCATCGGAATTGTGCTGTCCGCTGACTTTGATATCGATGAGGTGGTGTTTGCCGGGAATAAGAATATGGTTAACTTGATTTGGTTCTATTTGGTAGTTAAGACTGTTAAATTCTTTGGGAAGTTTAAGGTATTCTCCGAATTTGGTATAACACGCAAAATTGGTAACGGATTTCACAAAAGAAATATTGCGCAAGATTACGAGCACTTTAGAACTGTATAAATTATGTCGGAAGCTAAATCCAGATTGAGCGGCGCCCGTCGCGTTTAAAATCCCTTCAAGTAGCGTTTGTTGAATTATCGCTCGGGCCTCTCGGGTATCAATTCCAGGTTCAATTACGATATTGCCTTTTACTACAATTTCTTCGTAAATTGGATTTTCTACCGCGTAGGAGGTGCCTAAAGGGGCACTTTCTTCAAGGAATCGCTGCACGGTCCGCACTTCTTGGCTATTAAGTTGGGGCCATTCGCCGGATTGTAGTTTTTCGGGTTCCGTTTTAGGTATTACAATAACCCGCACGCAACCAGGAGCTACGTCTTCAATGCCATTA
Organism: Chitinophaga pinensis; assembly: GCA_945863965.1. Taxonomy (GTDB): domain Bacteria; phylum Bacteroidota; class Bacteroidia; order NS11-12g; family UBA955; genus VMCP01. Next base: position 24,627 of record CAMBBZ010000004.1, read on the forward strand.
TTATGGGCTAAAATGAGCGTTTCTTGTATCTTGGGGAATTTAATTATCAGAGATTGCTTTAAGTCTTGATAGGTAAAAATTCGGTTTTGTAATCGGTATTGTATAGTCAGTAAATCCGTTGAACCGAAGAATAAGGAAGGGGGAATGATTTTCTTATGTTGAATAGGTGCTAAGGACATTAAAATATTCGTCCAGGCCACGGGGATCATTATTTTCTCGAGCAGATGAATTTGGAGTAACCCCTTTTGAGCCGTGATATCGAATTTTAGGACTTGGGTTTTAATTTCTTTGCGTTGGGCAATTACGTCATCGGTTTGGGAACTGATTCGCAGCCATTTTTCCTCCTCTAGTTGGAATTCGGGAAGATCGTTAAGAAGAACCAAGCCGGTAGTTTCCCAATTTAGCGTTTCATCTCGGAGTAATTGTTCGGGTCCTAATTTTTGCCATTCGTTTTCATGTAAAAGGCACCAATCCTTGGCTTGCAGTGTATTTTGTTTGGCAACACCGTCGGGAACTTCAATATACAAGGAACAGGTATTATCCGGAAATTCATCAAATTGCAAATAAACGGCACTGTGAAAAGCATCTTGGGGGAATAAAGAAACACCGGCACTAAAATCGCGATTGAGTAAAAAAGCATTGATGCCTTTAGATTCAAGTCGATTGCCAATTTCGTTACCAGTAATATGCTCAGACAAATGGGCTTCCATAGTCAAATTTCCCAAGAAAGGCGTATACGGATCTCTGAGGTAGGCTGTTTTTTTTGTCTCTCCCATTTTCCGTTGCATGTATTCGTTGTGCTTGTTGTGTCCAAAGGAACCAACGGGAGCGGCTAATTCAAAACAGAGGTAACCGTATTTCGATTTTTGAGGTTCTTTTAACGGTTCGTAGGCTTTTTGTTTTCGGTTGAGCTGTAAACGGCTTAAGTCTAATTCGTTAATGCGTCGAATATTTGAAACGGAATGGTCGTTGTCGGAATTACCGGGATTGGCATCGGTAAAAAGTGGTATCAACTGCTTATCCTCTTCTGGTACCCAGGTTCCGGCGTTTAAGGCGGAAACACGGACCAAGAAATCGGTATTGTGCTCCACCAAATCGTATCCTTGATAGAGTTCGCCAAAGCCGCCTTTATAATCAGGAAGTCCGAACCATTGGGCGTTTATTTTGAGATTATCTAGGGCATTACACAATACCAATGGATGTCCTATATATAATTTAGACCCTAATTCTGGTTTGGTTCCAAATACATTAAATGGGGTGCTTGGGTCAATTCGGCCAAAATCGTTGAAAATCTCTAGGTTCTGCAATTCCAAAACATGAGATTGAATGTGTATGCTTTTGGGTTGAGAATGACTCAAGAAAGGGTATAAGAAGGCAAAGTCTTCTAGTAAATGGAAATAAAGTAAAACTTCTCCTTTTGAATTCGGGAGGGGTTGGGGGTTATCGCCATCGAGAACCGTTTTCCATGTGAAGGAGCAACTGTTGTCATCCTCACTCGTATAAACAGTTAACTGGGTATTTGCAGGGTTGAGTTTGGCCATTTCCTCAATCGTTGGGTATTCAATCAGAAAGGCAGTACTGAAGCATTGCTGCCATATTTTGGACAGCGGATCTTCTCCAAAGCTTTGTTTTAAGCCACTTTGTTCGTGAAACTGCCTTTCCATAAATGCGGCAAGTTCGTTCAAGGGAAACTGAATGGTAATTTCCCATTTAACCACATTTCCCCATACATTTAAAAGCGTGCTTTTTAAGGAAAATACAAACGGGGTTGTTTGCGTGGACTTTAATTGACGAAGGGTTTCAAGTTTGAATTTAGAGGGGAATGACGTGTCGAGCTGTACGTTGTTTTCGGTGATTCGCGTTTTTATTTTGTTCGAACAAAAAATATCGGCAGTGCGCAGAATTTTCTGGGCATTTAGGGGGTAATTATCTGATGCAGAAAGACTTATAGTAGGGGTAGGCGTTGTATTGGGGTCGATTTCCTCCGTGTAAAAAAGTTCGCCTTGGGGCATGGACTTGGTTTTGGAATCGGTACTCCATTCATAAGATGCATAAACGTCTTCGGGTACAATTTCGAATCGATTCAGTCCCGATCTGTTTTCAAGGAAATAGGTACTCAGGCGTTCTTGAATGTGTTGGGCCTGATGTTGGCTGAACTCTTCTATAATTTCCCCCAGAATAAAAGGAATTGTGGTTAAGGGGTCGAGTCGCTGCTCTGAAACTATGTGGTTCAGGACGAATTCACATTCGCGTTGTACTTGTTGCCAATGGATTTCGAGGGTATCTATATTGACTTGGATTTCTTTAATTTGGTTGTACCAGAAGTCGGGTATTTCAGGGGTGTCGAGTTTAAGAAAGGTGCGGTTTATATACCCTAATTGGATGCTTAGTTTGCGTATTTGCGCTACAATTCCCATTGAATTCCACAAGGCTAAAATTCGGGTGTAGTGTTGAACTAAAATGGGGAATGAGGGACAAAGTTCGGCGATCTCTGATTGTTCCGCGATGGCGGCATTTCTAAGCATTTCCAATGTTTCAAATTGGAAGCTGATGCTCCGATAGGCATCGACCCTATGGCGTCGTAAGGTAGTGGCGCCGCGTTGCCAACGCTGTTCTATTTCGCGGATGGTGTTGCGCAAATCGCGAAAACTTTTAGCCATTAATTCGCCGCTGCAATGACCCAGTACTAAAGGTAATGAATTGCTGAAAAAGCGATTTAAGTTGCCATCGGTTTGGGATTGCGAATCATAAAACTGTACTTGCTTGGAGAGGTGTAATAGAGAAGAAAATATCTCTTCTTTAGGGGTAAAAGGCAAGATTCCGATTCGTTTTTTCAAACGTATTTGTTGGGAATCGCCGTTGGCGAGATCCAAATCAAAGCGGGTATCGTTGCGATTCCAAGACATTGTTAATATTGGTTGGCTTCTTTTATGTAATAAGGATACACGTAGTTGCCCCGTGTGTTCGTGGTTCGAATCGTAAACGAAACATCAACATTAATGAGGCCTTCGGTGGCATTCAGTTCAAAATTTACGGAATCTACTATAATCATCGTTTGAAACTGCATAAGGCCACTAATTATTTTTTCTTCAACCGATTTTAATGTTGCGTTGCTTTGAGGCTCAAAGATTAGTGCGGACAAATCGACACCAAAATCTTTGTGGTATAATCGTTCGCCTGGTTTTGTCGATAAAATGGCACGGATACTTTGTTCAATGTTATCGACGCCACTTACCATGCCTGTTTTGCCTGTGGATGGATTGATTTTGAAGGGTTGCTGCAAACCAACCCCGAAAAATGCATTGTGTTTTTTATCTTGACTCATCCAATTAATACGGTTGGGCACAAACTGAGAACTTTTCCGCCATGTGCGGTGGGATCGCCCAAGCGGGCTACTGCTTTTCCCTCACACTGCACGGTGGCGGATCCTTTGGATATTTTATCTGGTGGACCTATACACACACACATATCGCCTTCAACGGCGGCGGGTAATCCACCAATAAGAACCGTAGCGGCACCTGGACCAACGATGGGTCCGCCTACATGAGGAATGGGTACGATGCCTGGCATTTGCATGGGACATACGTGTAAGTCGGTTACTCGAGCTGCTGGTAGCATAGGTTTAGTTTAGTTTATTTTTACTAGGGAGCCTTTTATCGTTAATATTCCCGAAGCGGTAACTTCGGCAGTGGCTTTTCCGGCTAATTTAAGCGTTGTGGATGCCTCGCCTGCAATTTCTAATCCGGTAATTTTTACTGGACCTGCACTCGCGGCGACGCTGATACCATTAGTGGCTTTTAAGAAAATCTCTTTGGTTGTATTTAGGGTGATGCCCGTGCTTCCCATGGTAATAGAATTGCCATTTTTGTCGGTGATGGTAATTCCAGCTGCATCATCCATGAGTATGGAATTTCCTGCGGGTGTTTTGAGCGTGAGATTTTTCTTGGTTTCGTCGAACTCTATAATAACCTTGCTTTTGGATTGGATAATACGTTTATCGTTGGTAGCCGTTATGGTTGAAGGTGCGGTATTGGTTTTGTTATATAGGGTGCCTAAAATAACGGGTTGAGCGGGATCGCCATCAAAGAATGAAACCACGACTTCGTCGCCAACATCAGGAACAAAGAAAATACCTCGGTCTTTTCCTGCATCGGGGAAACTCAATCGGGCCCAAAACAAAGCGTCGGAACCAAAAACGGGCAGTTTTACTTGTATACGTTGTTGGGTTAGGGGATCTCCATCGAGCTTGGTTACCGAACCGAGTTGCACGCCATGGGCAAAGCCGGTATACGAAGCGACGCTATCGTTATGGATGGATGGATATTTTTCAAAATGGGTTTTTTCGTCGATTCCAAATTCATAGGTTGTTACGAATTGTCCCTCAAAAACATGGTGTTCAATTCCAGAAACAAAGAATTTCCCTGCCAGTGTACCGAGGCCTGTAATTTCAATTATATCGCCTAAAACCGGGGTAATATTGCCAGGAACGGTAACCGAACCTCTTTGGGAAGCTAGGTAAGAACGAATGACCTTGGCATTTAAAATTTCTTTATGTTGATCGGCTTTGTGCATACCTGCCGTGGTAAGTCCAACTTCTGTTGGGCTTGCAAGCGCTTTCACTTTAGTGAAAACCACACCTGTTGGGGTGCTAAGACTTCCACTTTCACTTGATTGTCCTACTTTTACGGTACTGGTATCGTAATCCCAATGCGTTACTTGAAATGAGCCGATTGCAAATTCGCCTGTTGTTTGAGATTCAAAGGCCAATACATCTTTTCCGTAAGAAAAGGTGGCGGTAGCTGCGGCAGTTAGTACTGGTTTTTTAACGGATACAGCGGCGTCGGCATTATACACAAACAAACCATTGGCCTCTGCCCGCATGATCATAAAATCCCAATCGGAAATACCATATTGAACGAGTTTTTCGTGCGTGATGGTGCACGTATCAGCAGTTGCTGTTAATCCGGTGGTCTTGGCAATTAATTCTTTAATGATGGCATCGTCTTTTTTATTGAGGAAAACATCGGTTTTACGTCCTTTAGACATGCCAATGGCTTTGTCTAAACACTCGATGGTAACGATACTTTTTTTATGTACGATTTGGGTTGAAACACCCGAAATAACGCCCTTGAAAACTTGAATTAAGGTGGTGGCATCGCCTCCAGCTTTGATAATTATTTCGTCCCCAATACTAAAGGTATTGGCTTCAAACAGCGTGAATTTTTGTTCGGATACGTCTCCGTCATTAATAGCAATTTCAGCTCGGGCAATTTTATTAATGCGTTTTTCGACACGTATTGTTTGTATGTGCGTAGACAATTTTGAAACGGCGCCTGCAATTGTAATTTCTGCCGTTGCGGTTTCGTAATCTTTTAACGTATCTGGCATATTACTTCAATGGAGGAAAATACAACTGCGTTCCTAGACTGAGTTTTCGGAGTGATTTTAACCCATTTAATTGCGCAATTTCGACATAATATTTTTTATCGCCATAAATGCGCTCACACAAATGTGGCAGTGTATCGCCTTCTTGAACTTCAATCATATGACTCACATCGGGCGATTGACGACCTTGGGCAGTGAGCATTTTGGTGGTAGAAATTACCTCTAAGAATTCTGCTTGAATATTGGCGCGTGTAGGCTCCCCTTTTTCATTAAAACGACCGTAGATCACATGAAATTCTTTCAAGGTGGTATTCATTAGAAGGGTTGTTCCCCAAGAAAGTTTTAGGTAATTAGGTCTGTGTGAAGTAGAATTATACCCCACAAGTGCGTCGAAGATTGCCATTCTTTCCGAAAGTGTTTTTTCAGTTTCCTTTACAGGTATACCGGTATCTTCGCTATACGTATATAGGGGTTCGGCCGAGGGATCAATTACCAACTCAACATTAACCAAGCGCGGTTTAGTAGCAATAAACTTAGGATTTATTCCTGAGTAACCAAAGGGTTGGGAGATATTATAATTATGGGTTGTTCCGATTTTAAGGGAACTGGGGTTAAAAGGAAAGCGGTAGAGCATTACACTGCTATCAAAAACGTCAGACCCTTTTTGTGGAGCGACGGCGGTGGTGCAATCTACGTCTTGATAAGCCGCAATTTCGAAGTAATTGAAGTTCGTTTCCGACATTTCCTTCGAAGTTAATGTTTATTCTGTTTTCTATGGTATTGTTCTATTTTACGGTCTACCAAATCGGCGATTTCGACCTTTAAATCAAACAATTTTTCTCCAAGCGCTTCAATATCTAATGTTTTTTCGCCTTTGTCATCTTTTTTTGTGGCGTTTTCGCCATTGGATAATGTGGCTTTAATGACTAATTTTTTGATTTCTGTCATTCTTAGAATTATTAAGGATTATGAGCCGAGCTCTGTTTGGGCTCTTGTGTATATACCTGTGGCAGATAAGCCACTTGTATTCACTTGTTTGAAGCCATCATAATTGAGTACAATTTCTTCCATTATGATGGAGGATCCGTTCATGGCATCAAATCCAGATGTGGCCCAAGAAACGGGATAGGTATTATAAAAAAACCACGATTGAACAGGATTATGTTCGGCATTTAAGGCACTAACAACCAGTGGAATTGGAATACGGCGATTCTCTGTTAGGTTCTCATCGAACCAAGCGAGTAAATCGAAATACCCAGCTGATTCCATCGTTGAAGTCGTTTTTGGAACAATAAGTCCCCTTCGCAACGTGAGGTTTCCCTCTTTGGTGCGAAGGGGGGACTTAATTTCTACTGCATTCTCACCTTCCATTTTTTTTTCGAATTCCCATATTCTGTTGATGCCGTCAATTTTTTGAAAACGACCTTCTAGCGACTTCGCTTTTTTTGTTAAAATGAAGTCAACCCGAAAATGGAAACCTAATAATGGAAGATCAGGAGAACTCATGAGTTACCCGATTAAGCTAACGATAAACCTTCGTGTACGAGGGTAATCGTTTCAACGGCTACTTCACTTGCGTCTGATTTGAAATCAGGATTTTCTACTTTCTTTGGCCATGCGTTGGTTAATGCCCACGTCATAATCGGTGCATGAGTTTCGTCTAGCAATTCGATCGTAATGGTTTTACGCAATGGCGTATTCATTTGTACTGAATTGTACCAAACCCAATAATCTTTGTCGCTTGCGAAAACGCCTTTTTTGATTACTATATCACCGAATTTTCTTAATCCGGACATTTTTTGGGTGCTGAAAAGTACGCTGGCTCCATCGCGATACTCGATTACATCGAGTTCGGTGTTCAGTCCGGTAACTTCACTACAGTTAATCACTGTAGCGTCGAAGGTCACTCTAAAGTGAAACCTTGGTAATGGATAATTTGGATCTGCCATAACTATATTTTTTTAACGTTTTTTAAATGTTGAGGTTAGACTTAGGATTCTTGTAACTTATGAGAGAATTTCAAAATAATGAATTCCGCGGGACGTACAACTGACATACCGATTTCGATATTCATTCTTCCTTCAAGGATATCGACGCTAGACATAGTAGTACCCATACCGATGTTTACAAAGAAAGCTTGATCGGCGCTTGCACCCGCCATTGCGCCTGCTTTCCAAAGATTGGTTAGATAGTTTTCAATCATTGCTTTCACACGGATCCAAGTAGAGACATCGTTAGGTTCGAAAACCGCCCAACCTGTTGCGTTACGAACGCTGTCTTCAACCATGTTGAAGAAACGACGTACAGGTACATAGCGCCATTCGTTGTCGTTACCCGCTAGGGTACGAGCACCCCAAACTAGGGTTCCTTTTCCGGTGAACGAGCGTATTGCATTGATACTTTTACCGCTAATTACGTCAACGTTAAGATCTTCTTGAGCGCGGTCGTCGATTTTCACAATCGGGCGAGATACACCAGCTAAACTTACGTTTGCAGGAGCTTTCCATACGCCGCGTTGGTTATCGACCATGGCGTAGGCGCCGGCAATAGCACCAGAAGGCGCAATTTTAGAAAGTTCTTTGTAAATTTCGTTAACGATATTCTGTAACAAAGGATTGTAATCGTATGCAATTTTCCCCAAATTTATTTTGATTGAATCCGCATCTTCTAAAATGCTATCCAAAATGGAACGCAATTCAGCACCGATTAAATAAGCGGTGTCTTTGGTCAATTTGTTTTTAAGCGCATCGCTATCAGCACCAACTATTGATGCCAACGGAACGGGTTCACCTAAATCTAAAGTTGGATATTGATCGGCACTGAAAGCACCAGCACCAACAGCGGCATCGAAGCTTGCGAAATTTTTCAATAAGCCAGAAAACTTAGAGCTTGCATTTACTTTAACGCCCATTTCGTTAGAAATAGCCGCGCTATTGAAAAACGAGGTAGCAAAATCGTAAAGGGCTTTGAACTGCTCGCCTAAGTAAGTAGTAGCACCTGAATAATTAGCGTCTTCGCCGTTGATATTGTCTAAAATATCGGTTAAACCTGATTTGTAGTTTTTCTCGTTGGAGAATTCTTTTACACGGGCATGATCGATAACCGACATGTTCAAGTTCTTTACAGAGATTGGATGAGAGCAAATTTCTTCTAAGCGCTTATCATCACCGTTAACTTGAATTTTGATGGTTTCGTGATTGTATTTGTGTGGCAACGCATTGTATACCCAAGGGTAATAGGCGGCACCATACTTTAGGTTATTTACTCCAACACCGTTGCGGAAATTCAAAACGATGTCTTTGTCTTTGCGGTTAACATCACCTTCGTAAACGTCTAATATTGCGAAGCGGTTTTGCATTTCTGCGCACTGCATCAACATTTGTTGTTGAAGGCTGTAGCATTCGTCTGCTTTTTTCAATAAAACGGCATCTGGACTTGCCAAGATAGTAGGTTGATTTTCACGTTTGATTGCATTCATTCCGTCTTGTAACGCATCATACTCAATTTCGTCGTTGTAACCACCAACAGAAACGATGTAACATTCGCCACCCCCGTTAGAGAAGAACAAACGTACGGTGTCGTACATGAAGAATTGTTTGTCAAGTTTGATGTGTTCAACTTGCAATGAACCATTCAAGGTTACGTTAATTTCTTGGGGTACATAGCCACCACCGAAAAAGTCAACATAGTCCAACATAGAAGTGATGTGCACAGCTTGCTGTTGAACGCTAGCGCCACCTTTGATTGCTTTGTGTGTGTAGCCTACGAAAGCGGGTACGGCTGTTGGTACCTGGCCAACGGAAGGAGGTAAAGTAGAGATTTCCTCTACATACACACCCGGAGTTTTGTAATTTGCCATTTTTTGATATATTTTTTTGTTATACTAATTTTTACGATCTAAGGCAAATCTAGATCATCAGTATTTTATTTCTCGCAATAAAATATACTTGTGTGGATAAGTAGGATGCGTGGTGAGGTCATTCAGTGAAAATTTTTGCGCTTTGCATTTTAATCGAACCGATTCTTCTCCGTTGTAAGTACCTAAACAAAAGCAACTTAAGTCGGATAGGCTCGATAGGGGGACTTCTTCTTTGGAGATCAAAAAGAGGTATTCGTCGTTTTCCACGTCTAATTCATTGAAGTGAACTTTTTGGGTTTCTTCCTCTACCAAAACAGGCATTCCTTCGGGGGGATAGCTGTTTTTTACTACATAACAAACTTGATACTTTTTCTCTTCACAAAGAAATCTAATTTGATGTGCAGACTTATTTTTTATTTGTGAAAAGAAAGCTTGTGGTTTAGCAATAAGAATGTGTAAAACCCCCAATTTTTGATAAGGTTTTGGCAAGGCAATGGCCTTAACTTTTTCTCTAATTTCTGAATGATTAAGTAGAATTTCTTGGTTGATACTTTCTACCCCTAGAATATCCGTGTAATAGTGGTGTTGGGTATAGTGGATCGGAGAATCATCGATTTCCGTGTACAACGCATAACTAAGGTCATTAATCCCGATGTAAACGGACAACTCTATGGCCGAAGCGCTCGGAAGTATCAAAGGAAGGCCAGGGTTATGCGGATCTTCCTCAATGGATATTGTTAACCGGTTTTGCCACATTTTCCAAATACAGCGGTGATTTCGTAGCCATGTTTGGGAATTTTCACTAGGGAAAAAGGCCAAACAATCCATGGATCCAGATCGGAAAACCGGATGGGTGCTTTCTATATGGAGCCACGGAAGGTATCTCATTTACGCAGCAAATTAGGAGCAATCCCACTAATGACGGGCACATTACGAGCAAAGCCGGTTTCTTTGAATACCGGAATGAGGGAAACTTTGTAGTAAAGATGCGGTAATAGTTTAGCACCCAATGATCCCCATAAGTTGCTTAGTTCTCGTTCCTCCAAGTTTTGAAGTTCTATGGCGAGTATATCAATTTGACTGGGAAAATCGCTCAAATTTGAAGAAGATAAAGTAGGGTTAGAAACAAAGTATTGGAGTATCGTATTTAGGTATTTAAGTCCCGTAGGATATTGTTTTCCAGAGAAATTTGCTGCAAAAATAATGTAGGCATGAAATAATCTTGGACCTGATTCAGAGGGTAAGCCCCGAAATCCACCGGCTCGATTGAGGGTTTTGTCTTCTGCAATGCGCACCAATTGCACATGGATTTGATTTTCTGTTTGTAGGGCTTTTCCCCCATTCATATCAACCAAATTGGATAGAACAACCACGTCTTCGGTGCTGTTCACGTCGTATTTTAAATGGTTATTGAGTTCGTTGCTGATTGCTTGCAATACGTCGTAAACCATGGGTGTTATTTTTTAAGAGCCCAAAGAATAAGGCGCGTCAAGTAAATGCTAAAAAAGCAAAAGCCAAGTATTACAAAAAACAAAGTCTCTATACCATCGAAATAAATGGCCAAATCAATTAATTGGTTCGGTATGATATTGGCAAACAGGTAATAAAAAATGAAGGCCAAAACGGGCGCTAGCAATAGAGAAAGAAAGAACCATTTGACCTCGCGCGCGAATCCTTGTTTGACCCGTTCTCGTTTGTTATTCTCGAATTTTTTAAACAGTGAATCTTGGGAGTCGGCTACCGCACGAAAACTCTTGCGATAGAGTTCGCGCTCGGTTCGAAGTTCCATTTGTTTGAAGAAGCTATCGGGATTCATTTTAGCAAATTTTGCAAATAAAGTTAATTTCGGGGAAAGATATGTAAAATTATGCTTGTGTGGTATTGATAGTATGCAAATAGGATGTTTTTTTGGGTCTTAGCCCGATATTTTTTTTAAATGTAGTCTGTGAGGCGCATTTTCGGTCGTATTATTGAAACCCTCATGGATTTTGTAAAGTCGCACGTGCAAGACATAGAAAAGGACCTCCTTTGGTTGGAAAACCTGATACAATATCAATTGGGGAAGGCCTCAGAAGAATTGATCCATCATATTGAAAACGAAGGGGGAATTTCCCCGCCGATCTTCGGAGATATTGGGTTTTATGGTCAGAATTTAGCCTTGTGGAAACCCACAGCCATTGAACGGGGTTTACTCATTATTGGAGCGGCTTTGTATTTTAAACCGCATGTGTTTGACCCTCTCATAAAGGCAGCTAAAGATTTTAATTTTACCGAAACCCGTATCGGGGGAATTATTGGAACGGCGCAGTCTCCATTTTTACCAACCGGAGAAACAGCGATTTTTCTTCTTACCAATGGAAGCGTACAAGAACGCATGCAAGTTTTGCATTGTTTGACTCAGGAACATTGGCTTTTTGCCAAGGCAATATTAGTCTTCGATTACAAAGAGCCTAATTTGCCCTTGAGTTTCCAGCCCTTTTCGTTGAGTAGCGATTACATGGAAATATTCTCCAAGGGAGTGGCCACCAAACCCAATTATTCGAGTCAATTTCCCGCCTCATTGGTCAATACCAATATGGAATGGTCCGATTTGGTTATTTCCAAAGAGCTTATTAGAGAAATACGAGATATTGAATTGTGGTTGGAGTATGAAGAAACGCTTTTCGGCGAAATGGATTTAGGCCATAAAATCAAAGAAGGATACAAAGTGGTTTTTTATGGTCCCTCAGGAACAGGGAAAACACTAGTGGCAGGATTGATTGGTAAAAAGTATAACCGCGATGTATATCGAATCGATTTATCGCAGTTAAGTTCGAAATATATTGGGGAAACCGAAAAGAACATCGGCAACCTATTCAAACAAGCGCGGAATAAGAATTGGATTCTGTTTTTCGATGAGGGCGAGTCTTTGTTTGGAAAACGAACGCAATCCGGACAGTCGAACGAGCGGTATGGAAATCAACAGGTAGGATTTTTATTGCAGCAAATGGAAGACCATCCCGGGGTATTGATTTTAGCTACCAATTTAAAATCTACCATAGATGAAGCTTTTTTGAGGCGGTTCCAAAAGATGATTTACTTCGAGGCGCCGGATTTTGAGTATCGTTTCGATTTATGGAAGAAAGCGTTGAATGGTACTTTACCCTTGGCCGATGATATTGATTTGCGGGTCGTTGCTAAAGAATACAAGTTAGTAGGCGGTCAAATTGTGAATATCGTGAAACAAATTATTTTGAGGGAATTGGGTGCCAATAGCGAGGTTATACGCCTTAAAACATTGGAGGAGGCGATTGCGGAGGAGGAACGGAAGAATTAATTCTTCAAGAAAGTTTTGAAGTTTTCCACAATAGAATTCCGAAACACCTTTTATTAGAAAGATCCTCGTTTCTTTTGCTGAAATTATTTGCATTTTTTACTGCAGATAACTCTTTAAACTAACTAATATGCCTGATCCCGAACCATTAAATAAACAGGGCGCGGCTGCTCCACAAGCCGCCGCTGCAACTGCCACACCGGCGGCCACACCAGCGGCTGCAACTGCGCTACCTACTGCCCCAGCCACAAGCGTTGCAGGGGCAAGCGCAGCTCCTGCCGCTGCAACCCCCCCCCCGAAAACCACTACCATCAAAGAAATGTCCCAGTCTATGACTGACACATCAGCAGCTGCGGCAGGCACACCAGGGACTGCGGCGGCCACACCAGCGACCAACGTGGTTGCGGGGGTTAAAAGTGCAAGGGATGCTACCGATGATGAGGGCGGGGACAAAGCAGCTGATACCGCGGATGAAGCCGGTGGAGTGGTTACAGATGCAAAAGATGAGTTAGATGCGGATGGAGCTATGGAAGGATTAGCTATTACTTCAGGAACACTGGGGTTTTTATCTGGAATTAAGGCTATGGCCGAATCTTTACAAACTATCAACGATCCCGACGGAGAAAAATTAGATAAAATTGAGGCGGGGATGTCAATGGGCGAAGGTGCTGCTGGGTCTGTAGGAGCTGGTGCAGACATTACAAGTGAAGTAGCTTCTGAAGGATCACAAGCCGCTGAAGATTCAGAAGCCGTAAGTGGCTGGTCCGGTGGTATAGGTGATGCTTTTACGGCAATTAAATCGGCGTTTGTAGCAATGAAAGGCATTGTGAATTTAGTTAAGGAACGAGGAGAGTCTAGTAAAAAAGAAAAGGCAATAGAAGGATTGGGTGTTGCTCAATCTATGGTGGAGAGTGCGAAATCGACATTGACATCGATTAACGGTATTAAAGAAGCAATAGATGGGGGCTCCTTTGGAGGTTTTGCCGATGTCATTCCTGGTTTAGATATTGCACTTGCCGGAATAACCATCATTAAAGAAGGGGTATATTTGGTAATTGCGTATAAAGATTACAAGCAGATGAACGCGGATAAGGAAGCTCAGATGGCCGGTGACGGTAAATTGGCGGATAGTGCGGAAGCAATAAGGGTTAAAGAATCGAATATCTCAAACCTTCAAACCGTTATTACAGAGGATGAAAAGAGGTTAGCCGTAATTGTTGCCAAATTACCAGCCGCATCGGATAAAAAAGGCATGTTGGGCGGTGACTCTGAAAAAACGAAATTGGAGGCCGAAAAAATAGAGATTGAAGCACGTGTAGCGACAATGAATGACAAAAAGGCGTCGGCTACTACTGAAAAAGCCGTACTCGAAACAGCCAAGCCCGAAGCATTGGAATTTGCCCTTGTTGGAGAAATTGCAGAAGCCAATAAAAAGCGAATCGTTAGAAACTCCATCTTATTGGTAGCAGAATTTGCTAACTTAGCAGGGTCAATAACCAATCTATCGGGAGTTGGTGCGGTGGTAGGTGCCGGATTAAAAACGGCTTCTGCAGCCGTTAAGGTGGCTTTACCGGCAGCGCGTGAGGCCAAGCAAGCCGGTCGTGACAGCGCAGCAGGTGCCGAAGCTAAGGGGGAAACCACCATGGCCTCTCGTGTATTTGATGCAAGCAAATCTACCGCGGCCAAACGTGATTACCGTATAAAGCAGGTGAAAACCCTTTTAGGACAAATTCAAGGATTAAGTAAATTAAAAGGGAAAGATCAGGAGGAACGTGCCGCTAAGTTAGAATCTTATATTTCCGCAATGGGTGTAAGTCCTAAACGTTTGTATGCACTTACACCGGATCAAGATAAACAAATAGCGATGCTATATAAAGGATTAATTCAAAGAGAATGATAATAAATAATATATGTTAAACGAAGAAAATACCTTAGAAATAATCCAAAAAGAGACCCTCACTTTGGGTTATAACGCACAATTTATTGAAGAATTTAATGAATTGCCTTTTAAAGTGTTGTTGGTTTATCCCTTCAGTACAAGTGAAAAGCCCGAA
>CAMBBZ010000005.1 GCA_945863965.1 Chitinophaga pinensis
GAAACAAAACTGAATTTTTGGGCCCATCAGCAATGGTTAATTCCTTCCGAGGGAAATCAAATAGGCCCGGTTTCCTTACTTTTCTCCAAAATTGAAGACGCTACTATCGAAGCACAAATCCAAAAACTACACGACAATCCGCTCAATACAAGTCCCGCAGTGGAATCTGAAAATCCAATAGAAGCGCCGATTGCCCCAAAAAAAGAGGCCATTACCTATGACGATTTTGCCAAACTTGACTTGAGAATTGCCCGTGTGAAGGCCTGTGAAAAAGTACCTAAAGCCGATAAATTACTCAAATTGACCTTAGAGGTAGGAAGCGAAGAATGCACGGTATTGTCGGGTATTGCCCAGCACTTTAGTCCGGAAGAGGTTGTTGGAAAAGAAGTCTTGTACCTATACAATTTAGCCCCTCGAATGATGCGCGGCATTGAAAGCCAAGGCATGATTCTAATGGCGGAAAACCGCGATGGCAGTTTGCGATTCATGCAACCCTCCGAATCGGTGGCCGCAGGATCGAGCGTTTCTTAAGCCTACGATTCATGCAACCCTCCGAATCGGTGGCCGCAGGGTCGAGCGTTTCTTAGGGCTGGGACTTACGCATGTATTCCTGAGATTTTTCTCGGTAATAGGGTTGCCATTGGGGCGCACCGCGCTGCAACAATTCCTTTTCTTGAACGTTTTTACGCTGTTTTTCAATCCACTCCGGAGGAATCACCAAATCAGGCGCTTCTCCCGTTTTAGACTGTCTTTTGTCTTCTTGATCCTGCTGCATTTGTGCTTTTTCATGCTCCAACAAACGCGTTTCTATCTGCTTCTGCCGTTGCATCATTTGGGCATCAAACTTTTTCTCTACCCACTTTTTTTCCTGTTGTTCCATCAGTTTCTCGGCCTCAAACAAATTTGCCGCTTGTCCGGTTTGACCTTGTTTTAGGGCTTCCTTACGAAGCGCTTCTATTTTTCGGCGTAAACCTTCCTGCATTAACACCATTTCTACCCATTCTTTATCGCTCAAGCGCTCTCCATTGCCTTCTTCTCCACCGGCAGACTGACCTTTATCGCCCGGCTTCCCTTTTCCTTCCTTACCCTCTTTACCGCCTTTATCTCCTTTTTGACCTTGTCCCTTATCCCCTGCTTTGGGCTCGCCTTTTTCGCCCTTCTCGCCTTTATCGCCGGGCTCTTTCTTCCCCTCTTTGCCTTGTTGGCCTTCCTGTTTGCCTTGTTGTTGCATTTTTTGCAATTTTTCGCCTAGCTCTTTTTGCTGTTGCGACAATTTACCGCCCTTACCTTTTTGCGATTTCCCCGAATTTCCGGGCTTCGGATTTTCGCACATTTTACCATTTTTTGGAGAACTGCTACTCGACTTATTCATGCGTTGCTGCACATTCTTAAGACTCTCCATCAACATAACCGCCAAATTATTATACCCCGTCATCACAAACTGTTCGTAGTTTGCCGCCTCGCGCACATTACGCACCTTAAGTCCGTTAAACGCACGCTCCATATTATCGTTAATAGTGGTAATTTCCCTCGTAACCAAGTCCGATACCATAGGCTGTCGCTTGGCCAATGCCCGCAAACTGTCTTCGATACCTTCACTCATATTCTTAATATTCATCTGCTCTTGATTCAGTGCCCGAACGCGCGGATTCTCACTGTTTAAGTCCACAAGTTCTGTGAATATCTGTTCTTGTCGGTGGGAAACCTCGATCAAGTTTTCGAGTAATGCCCTAAGTGCTTGTAAATCTTCAGAATCGCGCTGTTTTTGTGCTTTTTGAAGACTTTCTTGCATTTTTTCTTGCGCTTGTTTCATGCGCTCGGCAGCCTCTTTTTGTTTTTGTTTGGACTCTTCGGCTTTATTTTCCTGTGTTTTTTGCTCCGCCTCTTCTTGCTTATCGCCGGCTTGTTTTATTTCAGGCTGACCTAAATCAAGCGTCATCGGTGACTCAAGTTTTTTATTTTGCTTTTCAATTTCATCGGCCCGTTGCTGAATCTGATCGGCCTTTTTCTGTTGTTCCTGTAATTGCTCTAAAAGGGCTTCTTTTTTTGGCGTGCTTTCGGGATTCTGTTTGGGCGTTTTCTGCCATTCATCCGTTTGCTTTTGCAATTCTTGCTGCTTTTCAATCCACTCTTGCATGTCTTGTGCTTGCAAATCTATTTGTTCCTCCATGCGCAACTCCTTCAACTGCTCCAACAATTGATCCATGTCTTCTTTCTCATTTTGAACCCGCTTATCAATTTGATCCATTTTTTGTTGCACCTCTTGAGACGGTTTCTTCTTACTCAGCAATTCTTGCAATTCCTTCATGAGTTCCTGAATTTTTGGATCCTCCATGCGCTTCAAACGGTCGTTAAGCTCCTCCCTCCGTTCTTTTAATTCTGGATTTTTAGGGGCTATTTCTTGCTGTTGTCGGTCTATTTTTTCTTGTTGCTCTTTGATTTCTTGAATCCGTTCGCGTTGTTTTTCCTGTTTTTCCAACCAATCCTCTACTTTGTCTTGCATATCGAACGACATTTTTGGAGCCGCCAAAATCGATTCTTGTAATTTATCTGATTGCCTCTGCAGTTGATTGGCTTGCGCTTGTGCGTCGCTCAATTGTTTTTCAACCTTCTCTTTGTTTTTATCCAATTGCTTTTCTAGCATTTCGTCGGACCATCTTTTGATATAGACCCAATCGCTAAAAGAAGTTTTCCCTCCGTGCACGCCGTCGTTATCGGTAACCCCTATGCGATAACGAAGACCCTTATCGGGCGCAATTCCCATTAATTTCAAATCCCAAGTGTGGGCAAAAACAATCGATTTATTAGGCGCTATTTTTAAATCTAAGGTCTTTTTTATTTTGCTATTACGGTTACCCGTTTCCTCTTGTTCGTATTCAATAAAGGCGCGAACTATGCCATAATCGTCGATAGCATTACCCAACGCGTAATATCCATTTTCGTTTCCTTGGTCAGTTCGTTGCTCTAGAAAAACCTCGGGATAAGCATCGTTCACGACCGTTATTTGTTTATAAAAGGTATCCGACGTGAGGCCATTTCCCACCGACCACATCTTTAGATGTTGTTCATTCAGAACTCGCTCGGTAAAATTAAAACGCCCCATGCCCATAGACTTGAGCAACTTGGTTATTACCGGCATTTTAGTTGCCAATTCTGATGAGCGGGTAGCGGCGGCGACCCAAACATTTTCGGCTTTAGGACTCTTAACAAGCCATTTTAGTTGGGTACCTGCGGGAATATTTATGGTGCTGCTCAGGTTTAACTTTTCAGGATTTCTTCCCAAATAATTAGGATAAACCGCTTGGACTTCGATATTCTGAAGTTCAAATTTGGGAACTACCCGAATTTGATAGGTTGAACTGGTGTAACCCGCCGCTTCGAATTGAAACGACAAATCCTCTTTAACTCCATCAAGCGGCCACACAAACGCGTTTTTTTGGGTCGCTTTCATTAGGAAATTTTGCCCATTCACGCGCACAAATACATCGTCGGGAATGGCGTTGCCTTGTAGTGAAACACCCACCATCAGTGCTGCATTTTGATTCACTTGGGTATCGGTAAACGCCGTAAGGAATTGAAAGGGCGCGGGCTTGGAAAAGGTTTCCCCGTAGCGAAATAAGCGCTGCGATGCCGCCGAAATAGACGGTGCATCGTATATACCCCACATCAAAAGCACGAATAAAACGCCTGCAAACCGGTACATGCTTCTTCGAAAGGCCGGCCAATTTAGGGCCTCTGAAAAGGCGAAAGGCCGCAGCAATTCTGTTTTTTGTTCGATGCTCTTTAACAGCAGGGCCGATTGACCGTGGGCCGACGTTCCCATTTGTTCGAGCTGTAATAGATTCAGTAGTTTGTCGGAAATTTCCCCAAAATGATTGCCGATAATACGTGCGGCTTGGGCTTCGCTTAAGGCAGTGGATGAGAACCTGAAATATTGAGCGGCAGGGCGCCCAACTTGCCACGCTACAAGCAGGGCAATTAACAACCAAAACCCATAAAACAACACGCCGCGAATGGGGGTGTCCAACCAAAATAAATACTCCGTGTAATTGACCAGATAAAATAGCAACACCGATTGCAACGCCGTACTCAACAGGCCTTGAACCAGCTGCTGTTGGTGATACGAGCGAATAAACGCGGTTAGTTTTAATTTAATGGATGTTGCCGACATGGTGCAAAAACAAAGATAAGAAAACTTGCCCCTTTCGGGAACATCCTTTGTCGAAATATAGCCCTATTGCGTCAACAACCTATCCATAATAATACCCGTTGAAACGGACACATTCAAAGATTCGGCAGATCCAATCCGGGGTATGGTTAGGCGTTGGGTGAGTGTTTTGGCGAAAGCAGGACGAAGGCCGTGCGACTCTGAGCCCATAATGAGCACGTAGGGCGTGGTGGGCACTTCTATTTTATAGAGGGAAGTCCCATCCAAATCGGCTCCAAAAATAGACGTAGCGGTTTGCCAAACGGATTCGGCATTTCGCAAACAGGTTACCCGGCAAAAAGAGCCCATAGAAGCGGCTATTACCTTGGGATTGGTTTCGTCTACACAATCGTCGCTGAGCCATATTTGACGCAATCCATACCAATCGGCAATGCGCAAAATTGTGCCTAAATTACCGGGATCGGCAATTCCATCTAGCACCAAATTAAGTCCAGTTTGCAAGGTAGCTAGAACCTCTTTGGGTTTATTCACAATGGCAATTATTCCAGGGGGACTTACAAACTGCGACAAGCGATTCATGTCCTTAGAGGGTATGGTGTAAAAGGGAAACGGTGGTTGGTGTTTGGCAACAAAAGCCTCTGTTACTAGAATAGTGTCTATTTGGTATTGGCTGTGGAATACTTCTTCCACTGCTTTTCGCCCTTCAACTAAGAATTGGTCATATTTTTGCCTATATTTAGTATGCGCTAACGACGCGAAACGCTTTAAATCCGCCTGTGAAATCATTTTCCTTCAACAAATATGCACGATTTTTCCGTAACACCGGAATTATGGTGTGCACAGCGGTGTTTGTGTTGGGCAGTTGTGGGGTGCGAAACGTAATTCCTAAAGGAGAACACCTTTTGGTTAGCAACCGGGTTATCGTTAAGGACAACGCCGCCGCAGTTCGCAACACCAAAGCACAAATTTTACACCGCACGAATAAGCGTGTCATTTTCAACCGCTTGCCTATTTTCCTTTGGATTTATGCAGTGGGAACGCTTAAAAACAATCCCGAGCTTTCAGATTCAGTGGCATGGCGTCGAAAGTTCCGACAAGAATTGGGAGAAGCGCCGGTGCTATTCAGCCCAGAGCTCGCAGAAGTATCCGCCGAAAATATCAAATTTTACTTATTCAACAAGGGTTTTTTCGATGCCGAATGCAGCTACATTGTTAAAAAGGGCAGTCGCAAAGCCCGCGTGCGTTATTTAGCCGAACCCAAAACCCCTTATTTAATCCGCGACATTCAAATTTTCAGTAACGATAGCGCCACCCGACGCATTATGCAAACCGTTGTTGGCGAGGCGCCTGCGTATCGAATGTGGTGGCCCTGTGATTTGAATGCCTTATCCGAATCTGAGGAATTATTTACCCAACGACTGCGAGATTCTGGCTATTTTAGCGTTAGCACATCCAATTTTCGTTTTGAGCTGGATACCTCCCAAGTTTCCAAAAGTGCAGCCGTTAGAATCTATTTAGACCCTCCCGTTAACCAGACCGCACACCGCAAATTTTATATCGGTCGCGTGTCGGTAAATATTCAAACCGCCTCTGATTATCTACTCAATAATTATCCAGATTCAATAACAAAGCCCGGATTGGTATTGCATATGAATCAATATCCACTTAAACCCCGCGTGCTCACGCAAGTAATCACGCTCGACTCCGGTGCTATATTCAGTCAAACAAATTGGACGGAAACCTATCGAAAATTACTCGATTTGAATTTATTTAAAGTAGTCGATATTACCCAACGAATTGATTTTGAACGGGGTTTTATTTTCCCAAAAATCGAGTTGCAAACGGAGCCCCGAATGAATTTCTCCGCCGAGCCGCAGGTGCTCTATTCTCCACAGGGAAGTTCTGGAACGAATTTTCAAACGGCTTCACAACGAAGCTTCGGTTTGGCCGGGATTTTATCATTTAACAACCGCAACACCTTCGGAAATGCAGAGTTTTTCAAGTTATCGTCGATTACTTCGTTTGAAGCCATTTTCAAACGCGACGATATTGGTGATTTCTTTACCGGTTTGCAACAAGGATTGATTGCGAGTTTGAAGCTTCCTAAGTTTAGTTTTTTAAATCGCTTGGCCTTTTTAAATACCTTCGAGCAGCAAAGTACCCTCGTTTCTACTAGTTTTCAATACGAACAAAATCCGAATTTTATTCGTTCGGCTTTTCCTGCCAATATTACCCTACAGTTTGCCAAAAAGAACTTTAGCTGGTATCTCACCCCTTTTGAAATCAGCTACAACCGAAATCTTATTAGCCCCTCGTTTCTGCCGCAATTGCCGGCTTTAGATCAAGATTTTGTGCTTCGGGTATTCACCGATCAAATTGTAACCCCTGTAAAATTGGGTATGATATATGCCGATAATCAGAACAAACCCGGAAGCAGCAGTCACTTCCTCCGCTTGGGTATTGAAACAAGTGGGAATTGGCATCACGGTTATCGGAAACTCACCGAATCCAACTACAACAACGATAGTATTTATAGGTTATTTGGGGTCAACTATTTCCAATATACCAAATTGGAGGCCGAATATCGTATAAAGCGCAACATCGACGAGCTAAACAGCATCGCGTTTCGCTTCAATTCTGGCATCGCAATTCCCTACGGAAATAGCCAATTGGTGCCCTACGATAAGCGTTATTTTATCGGGGGAAGCAATAGTTTACGTGGGTGGCGACCTCGTGGATTGGGCCCAGGGAACACCCCCTACAGCGCCACCTCTCTCATAGACCGTTCGGGAGAATTACTACTAGAAGCGAACTTAGAATATCGATTTACCCTAATTCGTAAGCTGTTAGAAAGTGCGTTGTTTTTCGATGCTGGAAATATTTGGAACTTAAGTCCTACCTCATCCACAAATCCCAATTACGGTGTCATAAATGCCCGAAATTTCATCAGTGAAATTGCATTAAATACCGGTATTGGTCTGCGATTTGATTTGAGTATTTTCCTTTTCCGCTTAGATTGGGGAATGCCCCTTAGAGATCCATCTTTACCCAAGAATCAGCGGTGGATTCTCACAGAACGGGTAAAGGAAAGTGGTTTTGGGACTTACTTGCTCAACGAGTCTTCTTTGGCTATTGGCATCGGATATCCATTCTAAGAATACCCGATACCCCGCCGTTAACCTAATCTAAATTTCTTCAGATTCGTTTTCAGAATCGTTCTTTGCACTTTTAAGCGCTTTGGGCTTCGTGGCTTTGATTTCCAATGCCTCACTGCCCTCTTTAAAGTCTACTTTTAATTTGTCGCCTTCTTTCAGAGTGCCTTGAAGTACTTTTTCAGCTAAGGGCTCCTCTAAGAATTTCTGTAAGGCCCGTTGTAGGGGTCTAGCACCAAAATCGGCATCGAAACCCTTATCGGCCAAAAACTCTTTCGCCTTATCGGTAATCTGTATTTCGTAACCCAAATCTTCAATACGCTTTAGCATCCGCTTCATTCTAATGTCTAAAATAAGCACGATGTTTTCCTTCGATAAAGACTCAAATACAATGATGTCATCGATACGATTGAGGAATTCTGGAGAGAAGAACTTTTTCAGTTGGGTTTCTACGACCATTTTGGAATCGCGCTGGATGTTGTCGGATTTGGTTTGCGTTCCAAAACCCACACCGGTACCAAAATCTTTCAATTGACGGGAGCCGATATTCGACGTCATGATGATTACCGTGTTTCTAAAATCGATTTTACGACCTCCTGAATCGGTCATATAGCCTTCGTCTAATGCTTGTAACAACAAGTTAAAAACATCGGGATGGGCCTTTTCAACCTCGTCAAATAAGATTACGCTGTAGGGCTTGCGTCGTACTTTTTCAGTTAGTAGACCGCCTTCTTCATAGCCCACATATCCCGGAGGGGCTCCTACCAAACGACTCACGGCAAACTTTTCCATGTACTCACTCATATCAACGCGAATTAACGCATCGTCGGTATCGAACAGGAATTCTGATAGGGTTTTACCCAATTCCGTTTTTCCAACTCCGGTAGGACCTAAAAAAATGAAGGAACCGATTGGGCGATTGGGCTCTTTAAAGCCCGCACGGGTACGCTGAATGGTTTTGGTTAACTTCTCAATTGCTTTATCTTGTCCGACTACCCGTTTGCGCAAGGTATCGGCCATGTGCAATAAGCGCTTACTTTCGTCTTCGCCCATACGTTTGACAGGGATACCGGTAATCATGGATATTACGGAGGCGATATCGTCTTCGGTAACACTATAGCGCTCGTCTTTTGCTTTGGTTTCCCAAGCGGTTTTCGCATTTTCGAGGTCCTCGAGCAAACGCTTTTCTTTGTCACGCAGCTTGGCTGCTTCCTCAAAATTTTGACTTTTAACTACTCGATTTTTCTCGGTTTTAATTTCTTCAATTTGACCTTCGAGGTCGAGTATTTCATTGGGCACGTGGATATTAGAAATATGCACGCGGGCGCCGGCTTCATCTAAAATATCGATAGCCTTATCGGGCAAATGCCGATCGCTCATATACCGTTCACTGAGTTCTACGCAGGCCTTGATAGCCTCTTCGCTGTAGAAAACGCTGTGGTGGTCTTCGTATTTGCCTTTAATGTTGGTGAGAATTTCTATGGTTTCTGCGGGACTCGCGGGTTGAATGAGCACCATTTGAAAGCGGCGTTCCAAGGCCCCGTCTTTTTCAATATACTGGCGATATTCATCGAGGGTGGTAGCTCCAATACATTGGATTTCCCCCCGAGCTAACGCAGGTTTAAACATATTGGACGCATCGAGAGAGCCGGAGGCGCCACCTGCACCAACGATGGTATGAATTTCGTCGATAAATAGAATTACGTCTTCGGCCTTTTCTAATTCCATCATTAGGGCTTTCATACGTTCCTCGAACTGACCGCGGTATTTGGTACCTGCAACCATGCTGGCAAGATCCAAACTCACTACCCGTTTATTGAATAGCACACGAGATACCTTTCTTTGGGTAATACGCAGCGCAAGTCCTTCTGCAATCGCTGTTTTTCCCACTCCAGGTTCCCCTATAAGCACAGGGTTATTTTTTTTACGTCGAGATAAAATTTGGCTTACGCGTTCGATTTCTTTTTCTCTTCCTACTATAGGATCCAACTTACCATCTTCGGCGGCTTTGGTTAAATCACGTCCGAAATTATCGAGTACCGGTGTTTTGGTTTTGGATTTGGTTTTGGAAGCCATTTGCGCTTTTTGTTCTTCGCGGTAATAGTCTTCTGGTGTTTCGCCATCGTCGTTAGCAGATTCACCTCTAATGGTCTCAACGCCTTCTTCGAGAGCGCTTTTGAACACATCGTAAGTTAAACCGTATTGTCCTAAAACTTTCGACGCAATATTATCTTCATCGCGCAGAATAGACAACAATAAATGTTCGGTTCCGATTAAATCGGTTTTGAATATTTTGGCCTCGAGATACGTGATTTTCAAAGCTTTTTCTGCTTGCTTCGTAAGGGGAATATTGCCTAAGTTGCTTGTTTTGGTAGCGGTACCTCGGATGGTATCTTCAATGCTCTTTTTCAAGCGCAAGGCATCGATATCCAATATCCGTAAGGTTTGAAATGCTTTTCCTTCTCCTTCACGGATAATACCGAGCAGTAAGTGTTCGCATCCGATATAATCGTGACCCAAGCGAATGGCTTCTTCTCGACTGTACTGTATGACTTCTTTTACGCGTGGTGAAAACTTGGCTTCCATATTGTTATTCAAATATAATTGTTAGTTCAGCGAATTGCTATCGACGCTTGACGAGTGACGTTTTTTTAGGACAAACGTGCATCAAAATGCACGGGCGATGCCAAACAGATAATTGCAGTAAGAAGGCAAACACAAATTTTCGTGGAGCTTTGCTCGGTACTCTTGGGCCCGAATGGGGTCTTTAAATCGAGCGTAAAATGCGGTTCTCGAGGCCAAATAGACTGCATTTTCGATACTGGCAACAAAGGGATTGCGAATCACATTCAGGTGCTGCGCATAGCCTACATAGTCAAGCACTTCTTGTATTTGAGCCTTGTCCGCCCCGTAACGCACCAATATGGGCAACGCTTCTAGTGCATTGAGCATTATGAGCACCAAACTCCTATCTTTTAGGTCGTTAAACCAATCTTGAACTAAATCAGATTGTAATTGACCTGTTTTAAGCATTTGATTTAAAAAACGAGCCGCCCAAACACGGCCATTGATTATAGGAAAATAAGATTCATCGGTGGGATATCTAGACAGCGCCTCACTCCATTTTTTCATCATGTCTATATTTCCTTCGAGGTAATATTGGGTAAGAATGACAGATTTTTTAAATGTTTCTTCTTCAAGATTTTCTGGATTGAATTCGTTGGTGAGGCGCCCGTAATATTTTTGAGGTTGCAAGGTCTCGTAATCGACAAAAGAAAATAGCATCCAATTTCTCAAGATTGGCGAATTTGCGATTTGAGCCAACTCTTTTTCCATGAATTTGCGGTTTCTTAACAAATCACTCAAATGATTGGCAATATATCCCTTCAAATAAAATTGGGGAAACTCTTTATCCTTTAAATCTAAGCGCTCAAAAAACGGAATCCAAGAACGCACATCGCTTTGTTTTACATTTCTGCGGCTCCACACAATAAGCTGCAAGATTCCTTCAATATCATGTGTTAGGGCTTTATTTCGCACGTGATTGAAGGCATCGTCGCCCACCCTGGAAAAATCCAGACGGTATTTTTTATGCAAGGCGGGGTCATTTTCTATTGCCCAAACCGCCGGTAACACAATATTATTCAGTCGCATAAAAGTCTCGCAAAGTAATCAATTTTATCAAAAGCCCCTATCCCACAAATTAAGTATGGATGACTTTTATGGCAAGCAATTGTGAAAAACTATTTCCCTTGGGGAAGTTTTTTTAGCCCTCCTTTTTATCGAACTTTGAACATCCATGGAAAATTTAGATAACCCAATACGGAACCCTAATAAGAAAAAAACAATTCCCAAAGAATTTTTCGACGACCGCATGGGTCGCATGCCCCCGAACTCTCGGGAACTTGAGGAAGCGGTATTAGGGGCTATGATGTTGGAGCGTGAAAAGATTTTTCAAGTTATCGATATCTTGACTAAAGACCATTTTTACGATCCCAAAAATCAGATTGTTTTCGAAGCCATTGAGCATTTATATAAGTTAGGAGATACCGCTATTGATTTGCTTACCGTATCCAATTATCTAAAAAATCACAAACTTTT
The DNA here is from genome assembly GCA_945863965.1 of Chitinophaga pinensis. GTDB lineage: Bacteria > Bacteroidota > Bacteroidia > NS11-12g > UBA955 > VMCP01. Next base: position 11,422 of record CAMBBZ010000005.1, read on the forward strand.
GGATATGGCCGGCGGTTACATGTATTTGGCGCAGCTTACCAATAAAGTTACATCGGCTGCCAATATTGAATTTCACTCGCGAATTTTAACACAAAAGTTTATCCAACGCTCGCTGATTCGAGTTGCCGGGGAAATTCAATTTAACGCCTACGACGATACCGAAGATTCTTTTGAATTACTCGATGCGTCAGAAGCGAAGTTGTACGAAATTAAAAATGCCGGATTAAAGCGTAACTATCAAGAAATTAGCACGTTAATTACCAATTCTCTTAAAGATATCGAAGCCCGCATGAACAGCGAAAACAACGGCATAACCGGTGTGGCTTCGGGTTTCAGCGATATCGATCGCATAAACGGGGGCTGGCAGCCCTCCGATTTGGTCATTTTAGCGGCGCGACCTGCCATGGGTAAAACCGCATTTGCATTAAGTTTGGTGCGAAATGCCGCCATCGATCATAAGAAGAGCGTGATGGTTTTTTCATTAGAAATGGCCGACATTCAGTTAGTGAACCGATTGATTTCAGCAGAAGCGCAAGTTCCAGGCGATAAAATTAAAAAGAGTAGCTTAAACGAAGAAGAATGGATCCGCTTACAAAATCAAACCATTGTTTTGGGAAACGCCAAGATTTACATCGACGATACCCCACAGCTGAATATTTTTGACTTAAATGCCAAATGCCGCCGGATTGCCTCACAACAAGGACTCGACATGGTCGTGGTTGATTACCTGCAGCTGCTCAGAGCCGATATCAAATCGCAGGGCAATCGCGAACAAGAAATCGCCTTCATTTCACGATCGCTAAAAGCCCTTGCCAAAGACCTCAATATTCCAGTAATCGCACTCGCACAGCTCAGTCGAGAGGTAGAAAAACGTTCCAATAAACGTCCGCAACTCTCCGATCTTCGTGAATCGGGTTCTATTGAACAAGATGCCGATATGGTTATGTTCTTGTACCGACATGAGTACTACGAGAAAATGGGAATGGATAATGACAATCAATCTAGCGGTGACAGTTTAGATGCCGATATAAAAGGACTTACTGAAGTTATTATTGCGAAAAACCGACACGGTACGGTGGGTTCTGCTTTTTGTAAATTCATTGGTGAATTTTCTAAATTCCAGGATTTAGATCACTTTGAGCGCGATATGATCCGCCAGAAAAATCCAGAATACGGCTACACCCCTGATACTTCGGTTCAAACCAAGGTGATGCCGTCTAAAATGAATTCCGCAGGCGATATTTATGACAAACCAGGATCTACATCTCCTTTTGATGACGGCCCGTCAAGCAGACCCGATATGAAATCTTGGGGCGGAATAAATCCACCGAGTACAGGATTTTTCCCACCCAACGTAACCGAAGACTAGAACCCTAATTCTCAGTGTTTCGTAGGTGGAGAGTCAAACCTCTAGTTAAAACTAGTGACTACACTTTCGGCACGCGCCAAACTATTCTATTGGTAATTTTCTCAGTTTAGGTTACTTCCCCACGGTTTTAACCGTGGGGAAGACCTTGATTATTCTGCGTTGGGCTTGCCTTTCTGAGGCAATTTTACCGCAAAGATGCGATCTTCTCCCAGTTTGGTTTTCCCTTCCAATACGATGGCCCCACTTAAGCTAGACAGCAAAGAAATAGCACCTTGAGGTGAATAAACCCGTTCGTTGTTGATATGGGTTATGATGAATCCTTTAGGAACACCAGATTTTTCAAAAATGCCTTTTTCAATACTTTCTACTTTGGCGCCGGATTTAATTTCAAGTTTTTCGCGTTCCTCCTTAGTAATTGCGCTCAGATTCATTCCTAAATAGGACTTGGCATTCGCCGGAGCAGCGGTGGTGAGTTTTGAGTCTCCATCTTTACTGAGCAAGGTGGCTTTCAGTTCTTTTATGGAACCCCCACGTCGAATGGTTAGATTAATTTTATCGCCAGGACGGTATTTCCCTACTTTTTCTTGCAGTTTACTCGAGCTGTTAATTTCTTCCTCATCAATTTTCAAAATCACGTCCTCTTTTTTCAATCCAGCCTTATCTGCGGAACCGCCTGGCACTACATCGGCGATGTAAACCCCTTTTAAATCCGACAAATTCTTCTCTTCCAACAAGGCTTGACTTACATCTTGAATAGAAACGCCTAAAATAGCGCGTTGTACTTGGCCAAATTTCATGAGGTCATTGACTACTTTTTTCACCAAGTTAACGGGTACTGCAAATCCATAACCGGCATAGGATCCAGTTTGAGAGGCGATTGCTGTATTGACACCAATTAATTCCCCGGATACATTTACCAAGGCACCTCCAGAATTACCCGGATTAATGGCGGCATCGGTTTGAATAAAATTCTCAATCGCATATTGATTCCCTTGGGAACGGAGCAGATCGATATTGCGACCCATGGCACTTACAATCCCGAGGGTAACGGTACTATTCAAGTTAAAAGGGTTGCCCACTGCAACGACCCACTGCCCTACCTTAACCTCATCGGAGTTGCCCAATTTCAAAAAGGGCAAATCGGTGTCGGAAATACGTAAAACCGCTAAATCGGTGTTTTTATCGGCCCCTATAAGTTCAGCGTTGTATGTCCGTTTGTCGTTTAGCACGACTTCTATTTTAGTAGCATCTGCAATTACGTGGTTGTTGGTTACGATATATCCGTCTTGGGAAATTATCACGCCCGATCCCGATGCCATACGCGGACCTGGGCTGTCGAATCTTAAACCGGGATTATTGAAAAACTCAAAGGGGTCGAAGGGACCATCACCTTGGGGCTGACGTGAATTACTTCCCCCAGAAGTCGTTTTGATATGCACAACCGCAGGATTGGCAATTTCAGCCACACCCGTAAAATCGAAACCTGGAAGCGCCGTCAGGGCCGCATACCGAGCCAATTGTGCGGAAGCCGTTTGCTGTAGATCTGCATTTTGGCGATTAAAAAATTGAGGCGCGAGGGCGTAAAAACCCATTAAACTGACGAGTCCACCGACCAATCCGGCAAAGACCCCCTTTGCAATTGTGTGTTTTTGAAAAAATCTTGACATCATCGTGGTTAAAGTTAGCAAATTTCGTGAATAAAGAACGCAAAAATCGATTCCTTGCGTTAATTTGCACCTTAATTCGTTTACCTTTTTCGATAAAATCGTATCAATAATCCGTGAAATGCCCAGGCAGTCAGAAACCATCCCTTCCCCCATTGAACGCCTGCAACAAGGCGACCGGGAAGTCCTTATTGAACTTTATCGAGAAAACGAACGTATGGTCCGCAAATACATAAGTGAAAACAGCGGCAGCGCAGACGATGCCGAAGATTTATTGCAAGATGCCTTGGTTATTTTATGGCAGAATGCACGTAAGCCCGATTTTCAATTGCACGCAAAAATCAGCACCTATTTGTTCGCGATTGTGCGCAATCAGTGGTTGAAAAATCTCGAAAAACGCAAACGTGAAAATGGCTCCCTCGAAAAAGCGGGCGAAGGAGTGCCCACGTTTACCGATGAGTTTCGACTCGATTTACAAATTGTACGTGATTACTTAAATGATATGGGTGATTTGTGCCGAAAAATACTCCTCATGTATTATTTCGATGGCTTTGATATGCAAACTATCGCTGAAGCCAATGAATTGGCCAATGCCAATACTGCTAAATCGAAAAAGTATCAGTGTCTAAAAGAATTGGGGAACAAAATCAAAACTAAGTTTAACGCCAGTGATTTTCTAACCTCATGAACGAATTAGACCCACGTATCATAGATTATTACGACGGAAGTTTATCACCTGAGGAATCAGCGGCGTTTCTTTCCGAACTAAACGAAAACGATGTTTTAAAGCGCGAATGGGAATTTTACGGTCAACTCATAGAAGGCATTAAATCTGAAGGAGCCATAGAACTCAAGGAATATATTAAAGAACACATTGAAAGTGAGGCTTTAGAAACCCAGAGCAATCTTTGGATGTATGCAGCGGCCAGTGTGGCCTTTTTGTTATTGAGTTATTTTGCAATCTATTCCTACTTAGAGACTGGAAATATTAAAGACGCGGCAGCCATTATTACTTTAAAAGATAAAAAATCAGACAAGTTTAAATTTTGGCAACGTAACAAACGCAGACAGCAAAAAGGCACCTATGCTGATTCTGTGGCTCAATATAACGACTCTGCGCTTGCACTCGAATCAGCACGAAACAGCGATTCTTTGCTGCCTACTGACGCGTATGCAGATGCGAGCTATGATGACATTGAAGAGCCTTACGCCCAACAGGAGGAAACCGAAGAAACGCAAAAGGGCGCCAAACCAAGTGTTGCGATGGGCCAAGCCCCGAATCCGGCTATTTTACTCACCCAAGCCACGGTAATTCCTATAAAGCTTCGGATTGAATCTCTCTCAGGAGAGAGCGATGTAGAAACCTACGCTAAAAAGTCGAGCTCCCCCCTATCGAAAAATAAGAGACTCCAAGAATCCATTACTTCCCCTAAAAAGAAAACCGACAATACCTCGAAAATTTCGGAAACCGATTCGAATACCGTAAACCCAAAACCAGTAATACCTAAAAATATTGCTATTAGTAAATTCAAGTTGGTTCACTATGAAGACCAACGCGGTGCTATTGCCGTTACGCTCAACCGAGTGGGTAATGAAGTGCACCTATCTCTTTACAATCTGTGGGGAGAGAACCCACTAATTTACGATATCGAAGGGGCTTATTATATCGATTTCGGAGGCGATCGAATTTGGAAAATACCCGAGAAAGCTGGCACCTACAACGATATTAAATGGGTCAAAAACGCCACTATTATCGATCGTATCCGCAATTAAATCATGCAGCTTTCTTTCGTTAAATACCAGGGTACAGGGAACGATTTCATCCTTATTGACGGCCGGGAAGCGATTCCGATACTAGACGTACGTTTTTGGTGCGACCGCCGCTTTGGAATCGGCGCAGACGGCCTTATGATTTTAGCGCCATCGAACGAAGCCGACTTCGAGATGATCTACTATAATTCCGACGGACAGTTGAGCAGTATGTGTGGCAACGGAGGCCGTTGTATCGCGCATTGGGCTAAGTTTTTAGGAATTGGAAATGGCAATAGTTTACGCTTTAAAGCTCCCGATGGTTTTCACGAAGCCACTTTTACCCCTAATGGTATAAAACTAAGCATGAATCCCGTTATGGATATTCATTTGCTTTCAAACGGAGATACCGAACTGAACACCGGTTCTCCACATTACGTAAGACAAACCACGTCGATACCAGCCAACTTCGTCGCCCAAGCGCAAGCCATACGCCAGTCGCCCTCTTATATTAAAGCTGGAATCAATGTTAACTTTTACCAAGTGTTAAGCCCTAGCGAACTTCGCTGCAGAACTTTCGAACGCGGTGTTGAAGACGAAACCTTAAGTTGTGGCACAGGCGTTACGGCTGTTGCGCTTTCCTATGCTCATGCGGAAGGTTTGCCGGATGGACTTATTAATGTACAAACCGAAGGGGGGCCGTTACGGGTTCATTTTATACACGATCAACAAGAACAGCGCTATCATTCTATTTTTCTTGAAGGACCGGCGTCTTTTGTGTTTCAGGGTATTTTGAATGCCTGATAATTAAGCCGCTTTTTTAGTCACTCTAATTATACGCAAAGAGGCCGCTCCAATGGAGCGGCCTCTTTTAGGTTATTAAAACGCTATGGGGTTAGTTTTTTAACAGCTTTGCGGTATGAGGAATACCATCAGCTCCTATTATTTTGACAAAATAGTATCCATTTGTTAAAGACTCAATATTCAATTTCTCTTGGTTTTTACCTGCATTGATATTGAATGTTCCATTAAGTACGGTTTGACCGTTAAGATTGAGCACGGTATAATTAGCCACACCCGCCACTTTACTTTCAAAGCTTATGGATGTCCAATCGCTAGTCGGATTCGGAGCAATCTGTAGGTTTTGCTTTCTTTGAGCGGCAATTTTCTTGCTATTGGTTAACAAATTTTCTGTTTTGAAGAATCCACGTCCGTGAGTTCCCGCGTAGATCGTCATACCTTCCCAAGGTCTCCATTCGTAGGCGCGAAGTTCGAACACAGGTACACGCGCTAAACCGTCGTTAGCTTCTTCCCAAGTAGTTCCTCCGTTTTCAGTAGCCCAAATACCCAAATCAGTACCAATAACGATACGTTTTGCGTCGTCTACGTCAATTACCGCATCATAAACAGGCATTGCAGGCAAGTTTCCGGTGATGTTTGTGAAAGTGGGTTCATCCGCCAAGGCATCAAACGATTGCAATACGTGAAGGGTTCTTCCGTAGGCTCCAAGGGTTATAACCACGTGATTGGGATTGCTAGGGTTAACATTCATACCAGTTACGGTACGTCCTACGATAGCAGGAACATTTAACCTTTTAGCCACGATTGCTTTTGGTATATCCGTAGAATTAGGATTGGCTTGTAAGGTAAAGTCGGCCGTATTTAGATTATCCAAACGCCACAACGCTCCGTTTTTACCTATGAATAGGTGGTCGCCATCTGGGGTGTAGTCCATTTCGACGATACGATCGCTACCCAAGTTATTGGCAACCAAAAACCAATGCACATCATTGGCGAAATCGGTGGGATTAATCGCACACCATACCTGATTGTTTTTAGCTAGGAACAGACGCGAAGTCGTGCTGTCTTTTTCCCATAAATTATAGGTGGTGTAAAAATCAGTTTCAACAGTTCCTTCCTGACGATCGTCCCAAAAGGTGGAAGAAGACTGTCCGCTATTAGCAGAGCGAACCACACGACCGTAATAGGTCGACATGAATACAACGCGCGGATTGATTCTACTGAAATCCACATCAAAACCATCACCACCATAAATACTGATAGCCGTTTGTGAGGGCTTTCCGTTGAATGAATTACCTGAAAAATTGATCAATTGGGTTCCGTTATCCTGAGCACCACCAACTACGTGACCCAATTCATTAGCGGCTACATTATACAGTTGAAGCGTGGTAAAACCACGGTTTATATTGGTCCAGGTATTCATATCCTTAGACGAGAACAAACCACCGTCGCAACCAACGATACAGGTAGCTGGACTTGTTTTGGTATTCCAAGTGATAAGGTGTTTATCGGCATGCACGTAAGAACGATTCCAAGGCACATTGAACATACTGGCCATTTCTCGGTATCCGTTTATGCTATCCCACTGTGCTAAATCAACCCCACCCATAATTACTCGGTTTTTATCATTGGGGAATACGCTCACTGCGTTATCGTACCAACCTTGACGGTTAGAACCAAATAAATCGTTAGAAGTATTTCCTTGCATTAAGACCTTCCATGTTTTACCACCGTCGGTAGTGCGGGATAAATTGCCGAGGCTACCATCTGATTTTGCACCTAAAGCGTAGATCATGTTCATATCTTGTGGTGCAATGGCTAACGAGGTACGACCGCCGGTACTAACGCCTGTATTGGTAGGAATTATGGTAGTTGCTGACGCGTCTTTCTTGTAAATCAAACCATTCGGAGTAGCTGCGTAGATATTACCTTCTTTATCAATGACCATATCGCGAATAGCGCCTCCGCTGATGCGGGTTAACTTTGCGGTAGCCGTTGTGAAATCGATTTCAAACAAACCCGATTCTGTGGCCACATAAACGATGTCCTTACTTGGATGCGATACCATCACATTGCACTGCCAAAAACGAACATCTTGGGCAATGCTCATCACTTTGAAACTGGTGCCTTCGGCATCTGAACTTACAAATATTCCAGAACCATAAAAAGCGGGAGACCCGTTTTTAGTTCCTGACAAATTGGTAAACCCACCTTCACCCGTTCCGTAAATGATTTTACCACTAACAGGAAGTTGTGCCACACACGTCACATTTAAGTTTTCTTGCAAATCGTTGATGGGAGTCCAGCTTTGTCCGTAAGTAGTTGAACGAAATAAGCCCCCACTAACACCCCCTGCAAACCAAAGTTCTGGTTTGGAATTATGCATTAAAAAAGCACGAATACGACCCCCTACATTATCAGGACCCATACCTTGCCATTCTAGTTTCTTATTTAAACGTTTGGAAACCGACTGAAGGGCATCGGCTTGTGCGATGGCACCCGCAACCCAAGTGGGATCTAATGTCTGTGTTTCTTCATTCAAACGCATGCTATAGATAGACTCTATTGCGCCGCGGATGCTCTGTTCCTTTTCGGTTTCCGTGCTAATGTCAACTGAGCGGTTTGCGTTTGGGGCGTTTTCGTTGCTTCCCCAAATAGCGATACCGGCTGCTAATGCCACGGTAGAAAGTACAGGTATAAATGTTTTAAATCTCATATGATTGTTTGTAAATTGGATTTAGTGCTTAACATGCAAATAAAGACAAATATGTGCTGTTTTCCAACGAGGTGGGTAAACACATACGTTCTTTTATTGCCATTTTTTTCTCATAAAATGAAAAATACGATCATTACATCTACAAAACGTGCTTTTCGGCGTGGTACGAGCTCCGAACTAAAGGACCACTTTCTACGAAACGGAAGCCCAAATCAAGACCGTACGACTCCCAATACTTAAACTTATCGGGATGTAAATATTCCGCTACAGGCAAGTGCATTTTGGTAGGTTGTAAATATTGACCCAAGGTTAACACATCGCAACCGTGTTCGCGCAAGTCGTTGATCAATTTTTTAACTTGATCGTCGGTTTCACCGCAGCCCAACATCGCCCCACTTTTGGTTCGGCGGCCATAGTCCTTAGTCCGCTGAATTTGCTCCAAGCTGCGTTGGTATTTGGCTTGCGGACGCACCAATCGGTACAACGCCTCTACGGTTTCCATATTATGAGAAACTACTTCGGGTTTCTCATCTAACACCAAATACAAGGCATCCCATTGGGCCTTGAAATCCGGAATCAGGGTTTCAATGGTAGTATTTGGGGCCTGAATTTTAATTTCTTTAATGGTTTGAGCCCATACGATAGACCCTTTGTCTTTCAATTCATCTCTATTTACGGAGGTGATAACACAATGTTTTACCCCCATAATCTTAACCGCTTCGGCCACTCGTTTGGGTTCGTCTAAATCGTATTCACCAGGTCTTCCCGTTGCAACGGCGCAAAAAGAGCAACTGCGGGTGCATACATTACCCAAAATCATGAAGGTAGCGGTACCGGCACCCCAACACTCGCCCATGTTCGGACAGCGTCCGTCTTCGCAGATTGTGTGTAATTTATGTTCTTTTACCAGTCGTTTTACACGGGTATAGTTCTCACCAAATGGAATGTCAATTTTCAACCATTTGGGCTTGGTAGGTCCTTTCGGGGCTTCTTTTTTTACTATGGGAAGTTCAATCACAGTGGTGGTATATATAAAGGTTTAACAAATAAAACGGCATTTGGATTACTCAATCGTTGTGACCAAATCCAATGGCAAAGTTAATGAATAGCGCGGGAAGCATTTGAGGGTTGCGATTTATTGAATGTAAAAGCGGTATTTGTTGCACAAAAAAATCATTCATTATGCCAATACTGAGGGTATTGCTCAGATTTCGATAGCTTCCCCATTCCAAACTTAACGCGGCGGAAACCCCTATACCTGGAATCAAACGCCCTTCCCGGAAACCTTTTACAAAAGAAGATTCACCACCTATAAATTGCACATCCTGTGTTTGTGGATCGTAGCGCACCTCCTCTACCGCATCGAATGGCAAGTTAGACCGATACACCCATACATAAATGGGCCAAGCATATGCCAAGGGCAAGTGCAGCGACCCATCGAGGGTGATGCCAATGTCAAAGCGAGACTTGCGCTCGGAAACCACGATTCCCCTACTGTAATAAGGGCGTAAGACCCATACGCGGTTGACCTTATCGATAACAAACGGTTCACTAGCCGGAAGCGACTGATTAACCACATAAATCTCTTTTGGATGCTGAATATTACCAACCCGAAGACCATACCGTTCCACGGTTAAATCGGGTTCCCATGACTTTTTCAATCCCACTCCCAAATCAAAACCAAAATTCCTTACTTGTACATCGGCCATTAAAAAACGATTTACCTGAGCATTTACACCCCCAAAATAGAGGCACGTAAAGACACTGAAAAACCGACACGTCGCGAAAAAGGACATGTATCAAATATAAGGATAAAATTCTGTGTATCGCAAAGCTCCCTATTTGCGAAAATTCAACCCACTTTCTCCCACACTTAGTAAAATCCTTTACAGCATTGGATTTTTTACTATATTTGCCACACAATGAAGCCCACAATCAAGCATCAAAACATCGCAAAACCCACGCCAGTGGGGGACTGTGGATAAGTGGTGGTTAATTTTGGGGGATTGTGGGAAATAGTGGGAAATTCTGTAGTTATTTAGCAGTTGAAACCAACACACGAAATGTCTGGACTGATTGGAGAATATTATTGCAAGCTGGACGCCAAGGGGCGCTTGTCCCTTCCATCGCGTCTTCGCACTCAGATACCTGAGTCAGCTGGTGATATGCTCGTAATCAACCGGGGATTCGAAAAGTGCTTGGTGTTGTACACCAAAGAAGACTGGCTCAAAGAAACGGAGAAGCTCAACGCTGTTGATGATTTCACGAGCCCGGAAATTCGTAGATTCAAACGTATTTTCACCAATGGTGCCAATTTATTGCCTATCGACAACGCCCAGCGGATCCTAATTCCCAAGAAATTGATGGAATATGCCGACCTCGCCGATGAAGTTGTTTTAAGCGCATTTGGCAACAAAGTGGAAATTTGGAGTAAAGAATTGTACGAATCCGAATTGGATGTGGAATCAATCGAGCTCAGCGAATTGGCTCGTAATTTCCATACCCAAAAGAAAACTTTAGGCGAATAACACCCCTCACCCACGTGTTGGTCTCAATGCAAAACATGGAGACCTCGTACCACATACCCGTACTATTTAAGGAGAGCTTAGATGCTTTGGTGTTAAATCCAAACGGCACCTACATTGACCTTACTTTCGGCGGCGGCGGACATTCCCGCGGTATTTTAGAGCGCCTAGGCCCTAAAGGCCACCTTATTGCATTTGACAAAGACACCGATGCCCACGAAAACAGCCTCAACGATCCCCGGTTTTCCTTGGTTAAACACAATTTCCGCTATCTTAAACAATATCTTCAATACCTCAACATCGCAAACGTCGATGGCATATTGGGCGATTTAGGCATTTCCTCGCACCAAATCAATACCGACAAACGCGGCTTCGCCCATCGCTTTAACGGTCCCCTCGATATGCGAATGGATCCAGAAAGCAGCCTTAATGCCGCGCAAATCTTAGATACCTATAGTGAAAAAGAACTACTTCGCGTTTTCAACGAATATGGGGAAATTAAAAACGCCTATCGTTTGGTACATCATATTCTGCCCCAGCAGAATATGGGCCGCTTTCTAACCGTAGAAAGCTTCAAAAAAGCAATCGAAAGTTTAATTCCTCAGAAAGATCCCTCAAAATACCTATCGCAAGTCTTCCAAGCCCTTCGAATAGAAGTCAATCAAGAAATGACGGACTTGCAGACCCTGCTAGAAGACAGCCATTCATTAATTAAAACCGAAGGCCGCTTGGTGGTGATTTCTTACCATTCCTTAGAGGACCGTTTGGTTAAGAACTTACTACTTAAAGGACAGTTACAGGGAACCACCAACTCCGATATTTTCGGTCGGGTAAGCCTCCCCTTTAAAGCCGATCCCCATAAAGCGATAGTGCCTTCCGAGGCTGAAATCGCTGCGAATCCAAGATCACGAAGTGCCAAAATGCGCATTGGAATTAAAAACTAATCCCATGAACGAAGAAATACAAGACCTCCCTACAGACACCCCTAAGAATCCATTGGAAGAGTGGAATACCTGGCGTATTATCAAATGGGTATTGATTGCATTTCCCGTATTGGTATTCTACATATACAATTCTTTACATGCCGCAAAGGCCCTTAAAAAGAAGAACGAATTGGGCAAAGTTCTCAAGGAATTGCATTCCGAACGCATCAGTTTAGAAAGTGAAATTACCCAAGCAAGTAAACAAACACGATTGGCCGAGCAACTCGCAATCAAAGGTTTAGAAGAAATTAGCACACCCCCTAAAAAGATTATCCGTGACCGCAAATAAAATCAATACACGCAAAGAAATCTTAAACCGCTCCCGCATCATTTTTGCATGCGTTGCGCTTTTTGGACTCTACCTCGTGGTATCTATTTTCCGTTTGCAGCATGGCATGGAAAAAGACTTCAGTATCAGCCAGGAACGCAAAAACACGCGCGTTTCTGAACAAACCGGTATTCGAGGTAATATTTATGCCGGCGATGGCGGCCTATTGGCTACTTCCGTGCCTACGTACGATTTATTGTGGGACTCAAGGGTAAATGCCCTTACTGACCAGCATTTCACGGAGAAATTAGATTCCCTCAGCTATTTATTGGCTCGAAACTTCAAAAAACGCAATAAACAAGAATGGGCCGCAAAACTGATCCAATTGCGCAAATCAGGCCACCGCTATTATACGCTACTTACCGACCTATCCTTTGACAAAATCAAACAAGTCAAAACCTGGCCCTTGATTCGGGAAGACAAATACAAAGGTGGATTTTGGACCATTGAAGAAGGCAAACGCATGTATTTCATGGGGGAAATGGCCAAACGAGCAATCGGCTATACCAAGAATGGGGTCAATGTAGGATTAGAAGGCGCCTTCGACAGTATGTTAAAAGGTCAAACCGTACAGATTGTGGAACAACGTCTTCCGGGCAATATATGGCGTCCATTAAAAGTGGGTGTTGGGTACGAAGCGGAAAATGGAAAAGACATCGTAACCACCTTAGACACCCGTTTTCAAGACATAACCCAATACGCCCTTAACAAAGCGTTGGTACAACATCGAGCCGACCATGGATGTGCCATTGTTATGGAAGTAGCCACCGGACAAATCAAGGCTATAGCCAATTTAAAGCGCGGCCAAGACGGCAACTATTACGAGTCCATGAACTACGCGGTAGACCAATTCATGGAACCTGGCTCAACCTTTAAAATAATTTCTGCCTTAGCGCTTTTAGAGGATGGCGAGGCTACCCCTTCCGATTCAATTGCAACACACCGTGGCAAAATAAAATTTTACGATACCGAATTCAAGGACGACGAGCACAACAAAACCATCCCGAGAACCTATACCCTTCAGGAATGCGTAGAACAATCGAGCAATGTAGGCATCAGCCAATTTGTTGACAAAGCCTACCGCAACAAACCGTCGGAATTCTTATCTCATTTGGAGCAGTTGGGATTAACCCTAAAGCCCAATTTTGACATACCTAGCTCCAACCACCCTGTCGTACTTGACCCGAATAACGCGTTATGGTCGGGCGTTACCCTTCCATCTATGAGTATCGGGTATGCCACACGTTTGTCGCCCTTGCAATTATTAAGCGTTTACAACGCCATTGCCAATTCAGGTCAATTAATGAATCCCTATTTGGTTAAAGAAATCCGTCAAAACGGTAAAGTCATCAATCAGATTTCCCCCAAAATTATTAACAAAAAAATCTGTAGCAAGCGCACCAACAAGCAACTGCAAGAGATGCTCCGCGGGGTTGTGGTTCGGGGAACTGCACAAAACGCATTCAAAGAGTGCTTAGTCGATGTTGCAGGAAAAACAGGTACCGCTCGGATAATCAATAAAAATGGCCGGGGATATTCGAACCGACATATGGCCTCATTTGTAGGATACTTTCCGGCAGACAAACCAACCTATAGCATTATCGTGGTGGTGAACGAACCCAGCGCGGGTGATATTTATGGGGCGGGAGTTGCCGCACCAGTTTTCAGAGACATCGCCAATAAAATTTACAGCGCTCACATTCGCATACAACCTGAATTAATTGCCCAAGAAAAACGCAGCAACCCGAGTCCCTTAAAAGGCAATCCCAATCGCATTATACCGATTTTGGACGAATTAGAAATTCCGTATAACAATGAAGATGGGGATTCCGAATGGGTAGAATCTCAAAACGAAGCGGGTACTATTTCGCTAAGTTCCATAAGCCATAAATCGGGTTTAGTGCCCGACTTTAAAAACATGGGAGCCCGAGAAGCTTTAATTCTTGCTAATAAGATGGGCCTTAATGCCCGCATTTCCGGATACGGGAGGGTATACCAACAGAGTATCAAACCGAGCACCCGTATTCATAATAAAATTGACCTCACCTTATTCCTGAAACCTTGAAAACACTCGACCTTATAATCCCAACTCTGAACCTAACGGTTCGCGGCAATAGCCAAATCGAGGTACTAGGTATCACCGCTGATAGTCGCACGGTTAGGGAAGGAACTTTATTCGCTGCTATAAAGGGTACACAAGTAGACGGCCACGACTATATCGAATCGGCCATTCAATCAGGAGCAACAGCCATATTGCATGAGTATTCACTCGAATCCTATCACCCTGGAATTTGCTACTTACAAGCGCAGGACGCTCCCGAAACACTGGGACAATTGCTATACGAGTTTAACGACCGTTGCTTAGACGATTTAATCGTAGTTGGAACCACAGGTACCAATGGCAAAACAACGGTAAGTACATTATTATTCGATTTATTTACCCAAATGGGATACAAGTGCGGATTGATTAGCACGGTTACGATTCAAGTTGCCGGAGATACGCGAATCAGCACCCATACCACACCCGATGCAGTAGCACTGCACGCTTTGTTTAAAGACATGCTAGAAGCGGGCTGTACCCATGTTTTCATGGAAGTTAGTTCCCATGCCATTCATCAAAAACGTATCGCAGGGGTGCCCTTTTACGGCGCTATTTTTACTAATATTACCCACGACCACCTCGATTACCATGTAACATTTGACGAATACATAAAAGCAAAAAAAATGTTCTTTGACGGTCTGAGGGATACCGCTTTCAGCCTCACCAATAAAGACGATCGCAATGGCCTGGTTATGTTGCAAAACACAAGAGCCACACGGTATACCTATGGTTTAAATGGCACTGCCGATTTCAATGCCAAAATTTGGGAATGTGATTTTAGTGGAATGCATCTTCGCCTTTTTGACAAAGATATTTGGTCTCCCCTAATTGGACGATTCAATGCGTATAACATGATGGCTGTTTACGCGGCTGCCACCCTAATCACAGAGGGCAACGAAGAAATCGAAGTGGCCATGAGCGCGCTTAAACGGGTCTCAGGTCGTTTCGAAACCATGGCCGGTCCTGGCAATAGAACCGTCATTATTGATTATGCCCATACACCAGATGCGTTAGAAAACGTAATTGCCACGATCCAAGAAATCCAAAAAAACGCCTCGCAACTAATTTGTGTGGTAGGTTGTGGCGGTAATAGAGATGCGGAAAAACGTCCGAAGATGGGCCGAATTGCCAGTCAGAAAAGCCAACGCTGTATTTTCACTAGTGACAATCCGCGCAACGAAGATCCCAATACCATTATCTCCGAAATGATGTTAGGAGTTGCCACCATTGATAGCCGCAAAGTATTAAAAATCACGGATCGTGCGGAAGCGATTAAAACCGCTATTGCGCTTTCCTACCCAGGTGATGTAATTCTAATTGCGGGCAAAGGTCATGAAACGTACCAAGAAACGAATGGCCTACGTATTGAATTTGACGATCGTATTTGGGCACAAAACGCATTAAACGATATTTCCTGATGTTAACCTATTTCTTTCAATATCTAAACGAATTGGGCATTAGCGGAGCTGGTGTTTTTAACTACATCACCTTCCGTGCAGCCTTGGCCGGTATTTCAGCACTTTTACTTGCATTAATTGCAGGAAAGAGCATCATAAAATATTTGCAGAAATTGCAAATCGGTGAGTCCATTCGGGATTTAGGACTCGAGGGCCAATTGCAAAAGAAAGGCACTCCCACGATGGGTGGCGTGATTATCATACTTGCCATTTTACTGCCCACCTTATTATTCGCCAAACTCAATAATATTTATGTGATAATAATGATGTTGAGTACGTTGTGGATGGGAATCATCGGTGGCATCGACGATTATATCAAGGTATTCAAAAAGAACAAAGAAGGCATGAAAGCCACTTCTAAATTGATTGGTCAATTAATTTTAGGAATCATTATTGCCGCCACTATTGATTATACCCACAGCGCCAATCATTTGCCTTTGGAGACCAATTTGCCCATCACCAAACTACGTCTTAACTATTCGGAAATCCTACCGGGTGAAGGCAATGCCTGGTTGCTGTTTATTCCTGTAATCATATTTATCGTAATGGCCTTGACCAATGCCGTAAATTTAACCGATGGCATAGACGGTCTTGCAGCTGGCACCACCGCTATTGTGGGAGCTGGATTAGGCATTTTAGCCTATGCCAGCGGTCATAATGAAATCGCATCCTACCTGAACATTATATATGTGCCCAACAGCGGTGAAGTAGTAATTTTCTTAGCCGCATTAATAGGAGCTTGTTTGGGATTCTTGTGGTACAATGGATTTCCGGCTCAGGTATTTATGGGAGATACGGGTAGCATGGCGTTGGGCGGCGCATTAGCGGCCGTGGCTATTATCATTAAAATGGAATTATTACTTCCCGTTTTATGTGGGATATTTTTCGCAGAAAGCGCCAGTGTGATTGTACAAGTGGGTTATTTCAAGTACACAAAAAGAACCACAGGCGAGGGCCGTCGCATTTTCTTAATGTCGCCCTTGCACCACCATTATCAGAAAAAAGGAATTCCTGAAAGCAAAATAACCTTGCGTTTTTGGCTCATCACGGTTGTTTTGGTGCTAGCCACCTTAGCCCTAATAAAATTAAGATAACGGCACATGCAACAAAAACTTTCCATATTGGGCTCGGGAATTAGCGGATTGGGATCCGCCATTCTCGGCGTGCGCCAAAATTGGTCGGTATTTGTTTCAGACAGCCATTCAATTTCCCCCGAAAATAAAAAAACCTTTAGCGAAATGGGTATCGCGTTCGAGGAAAACGGCCATACACTAACACAATTATTAGAATCCGATATCGTCGTTAAAAGCCCAGGCATACCCAATACCGCAAGCATAGTAGTGGCGTTGTTAGAAGCCGGTATTCCCGTAGTTTCTGAAATCGAATGGGCTTCGCGATTTACCAATGCCACCTTGATTGGCATTACGGGCACCAACGGAAAAACTACGAGTACGCTCCTCACTTACCACGTTTTAAAAGAAGCGGGTTTAAATGTAGGCTGCGTGGGCAATGTAGGCGTATCCTTTGCCCAAATGGTGGCAGAAGACCCTAAAGATATTTATGTTATTGAAGTCAGCAGTTTCCAGCTCGACGAAACCTTTACCACCCGATTCCACATCGCGTGTATACTTAATATAACCGAAGACCATTTAGACCGCTATGAAGGAAAAATGGAGGGATATATTGACAGCAAATACCGCATCACCCGGAATCAAACATCCGAAGACTTCTTTGTATATGGCGGCGACAGTGACTTACTGGTTGCTGAGAGTGCCCAACGGACCCTCAATGCCACTTGCATTCCATTTGGATTCACGGCAAACGGCGATCAATATGTGCAAATGACCGATCACGGTATTGAAATTTTAAGAAACAATAAAAAAAACACCATCGATATGAATCAGTTCAATTTAAGAGGAAAACACAACCAATACAACAGCATGGCTGCCGCCGTAATTGCTAACATTCTCGACGTGCGTAACGAAAGTATTCGAGAAAGTATGAGCAGCTTTCAAAACATGGAGCACCGCTTAGAAAGCCTGGGTAAGGTTAACGGAGTTGAGTATATCAACGATAGTAAGGCCACGAACGTAAATTCAACTTGGTATGCCTTAGAGAGTATGGACAAACCCTTGATTTGGATTGCCGGCGGGGTAGATAAAGGTAACGATTATGCCGATTTAAAGCCCTTAGTGAAAGACAAAGTGAAGCTGATCATTTGCATGGGACTAGACAATATAAAAATCCACAGGGCTTTTCAAGGCGACGTAGATATGATCATTAATACCAGTAGTGCCAAGGAAGCGGTTCACGTAGCGTCGCGCATGGCTGCTTTGGGCGATGCGGTATTGTTATCGCCGGCCTGTGCGAGCTTTGATTTATTCGACAGTTACGAAGACCGCGGTCGGAAATTTAAAAATGCAGTACGCAGCTTATAAGTAAAGCCATGACTACGTTTAAATCGATATTCAAAGGCGACGTTTACATCTGGGCGATTGTATTCATTCTCTCAGTTATGGGCGTACTAACCGTATACAGCTCTACGGGAAATCTTGCGTTTGCCAAACAACAAGGCAATACCGAGTTTTTCCTATTGCGTCATCTTGGATTTATCGTGGTTGGCCTCTTCATCATGTTTGTAGTGCATAATATTCCATTCAAATTTTATTCTAAAGTATCTAATGCCCTGCTTGCTTTATCCGTAATTCTGCTAGGTTTTACCTTGTTTTTCGGATACAATATCAATAATGCCCAACGGGTAATCCCCATTTTTGGATTCACCTTTCAACCCTCAGATATGGCCAAGGTATTCTTGGTTATGTTTATTGCCCGATACCTTAGTAAAAAACAAGACGAAGTTGATAACGTTAAAGTATTTGCCAAGTTGATGGGCGTCATTTTACTTGTAATACTGCCCATTATACCTGAAAACCTCAGTACAGCATTGGTCATAATGGCAACCAGTACGATCTTAATGTTTATCGGACGTATTAAAACCAAATTCATACTCGCATTAATTTTGATGGGTGTATTAGCGGCCGTTTCCTTTTATGGATTTCTAAAAATTGTTGATATGAACAAGTATCAAAATACGCGACTGCCAACTTGGGAACGCCGTATTGATAGTTTTTTGGGTAAGGACAAGAGCGGCGATAGCAATTATCAAAAAACACAAGCTAAAATAGCCATTGCCACCGGCGGATTTTGGGGCAAAGGTCCGGGTAATTCAACCCAACGCAACTACCTACCTCACCCCTATTCAGATTTTATATTTGCGATAATCGTAGAGGAATATGGCATGTTAGGCGGAATGGTACTAATAGCCTGTTTCATCGGGCTCATCATTCGAGCTCTTAAAATGGTAGTAGATAGCCAACGATCCTTGGCCGCCCTTATCGTTCTGGGAATTGCGATCAGTACTTCTTTTCAAGCTTTGGTTCATATGGGAGTAAGCGTAGGCAAATTGCCTGTAACCGGACTTACACTACCCTTGGTAAGCATGGGAGGAACCAGTATTTTATTCAATAGTATCGCCTTTGGCATCATGCTGGGTATTAGCCGACACATTCAAGAGGAAAAATTAAAAGGAAGCACGACCGGACCCGGCAGCGTAACCGAAACATCCAACAACGACCATGAAAATGCATAATGTTGTATTAACAGGCGGGGGTACGGGCGGACATATATTTCCAGCCATTGCCATAGCCAATGCCTTACGCAGTCAGAATCCCGATATGAATATTCAATTCGTAGGGGCGCTAGGTAAAATGGAAATGCAACGGGTTCCCGAAGCAGGGTATCCTATTACGGGATTGCCCGTTAGCGGACTTATACGCAGGATTACCTTAAAAAACATTCGAGTAGTTATTAATGCATGGCGCAGTTTCCAGCAAGCCAAAAAGCTGTTACAGGAACACCAAGCAAATTTGGTGATTGGTACCGGAGGCTTTGCCAGCTTACCCGTTTGTTTTGCCGCCAGCCGCATGGGCATTCCTTTATTTATTTGGGAAGGAAATAGCTTTGCCGGTCTTACTAACAAATTATTGAACAAATCCGCCACCCGCATTTATTGTGGATTTGATGGCATGAATACCCAATTCCCACATGGAAATTGGATACATACGGGCAATCCGATTCGACTTGAATTACTTGAACCGGTTTCAACGGCAGACGCTCTGGCTTATTTCAGATTTTCCGAGAAGCGTCCTACAGTATTTATTACGGGCGGAAGTTTAGGCGCTTTAAGCATCAACGAGGCCACCGAAACCTTTATAAACGAATGGCTCAATTTGGGTTATGCCATTATTTGGCAAACAGGCAAATCGTATATTTCAACCCTCAAACATCCCAATTTATGGTCGGGTCCATTTTTGAATGAAATGAAATTCGCCTATCATTTGGCCGATGTGGTGGTTTCCCGCTCTGGGGCTTTGAGCGTTTCAGAAATTATGGCCTCTGGAGTGCCTGCTATTTTTGTCCCCTCTCCCAACGTAACCGACGACCACCAAACAAAAAACGCCCAAAAAGCGTCATTAACAGGCGGCGCTATATTGGTAACCGATGAGTTGGTTTGTGACGCACTCGGCGATGCGGTCATCGATTTAATGCAGAATGAAACCAAACGACAACAGATGAGCCAAAATTTATTATTGGCGGCAAAACCCGATGCCACCAATGTAATCACCAACGATATTCTATCGCACTTATGAAAACCATCAGTCAATATTCACACGCTTATTTTCTAGGCATTGGGGGCATCGGCATGAGTGCCATTTGCCGCTATCTGCACGAGCTGGGGCTGAATATTGGCGGGTACGATAAAACACGCACCGAACTCACCGATTCCTTGCAAGACTTAGGCATACAGATTTCTTTTGAAGACTCCGTATCGGCGTTCCCGGAATGGATAGAATCCCATCTCGCAGATACCTTATTTGTTATTACTCCCGCGATTCCTGCCCACCATCCCCAACGCCTTTGGCTCGAAAAGCAGCAAATCCCCGTTTATAAACGCGCCGAAGTTTTGGGTATTATTACCCGCAATACGCGATGTTTAGCCGTAGCCGGAACTCATGGAAAAACAACCACTTCCAGCTTATTGGCCCATATCTTAATGGAGTTAAATAAGCCGTTCAGCGCTTTTCTCGGGGGAATTTCCACTAATATAGGATCCAACTATGTACGAAATTTAGGCAGCGAATCTAGCCTCGAACCAGAACTGGTGGTGGTTGAAGCTGATGAATTCGATCGTAGTTTTCACCAACTAAATCCAAGTGCCGCCATTATCACCGCCATCGATGCCGATCATCTCGACATATACGAAACGCCACACGCATTTAAACAAGCCTTTGAAATATTCGCTTCTAAAATCCAAACCGCTAACCGGCCAACCCTTTTTATAAATGGAGATTTAGAGTGGCCGCAAACCGAGCATACCAATCGCTACGGACGAGGCTTAGATGCTGACTATCAAATTACAGAAATCCAAATAACGGACCACCAGTTCCATTTTGTTATTCGTCATGAAGAAAAAGATTATGCATTTATTGCCGGCTTACCTGGCTATCACAATGTGTACAACGCAGCCGCGTGTATTGCTTTGTGTCATGGCTTCTTAAATATCCCATTTACGGCGCTTCAAGGACCCATTCAAAATTTCAAAGGGGTTAAACGCCGATTTGAATATCTAATCAATTCGAGCAAAGCCATTGTCATAGATGACTACGCCCACCATCCAGAAGAATTGAATATGATCATTTCATCGGTAAAGAGTCTATATCCTGAAAGCCCTATTACAGGCATTTTCCAACCCCATTTGTACTCACGTACCCAAGATTTCGCGTTAGAATTTGCACAATCATTGAATGCCTTGGATACCGCTCTTTTACTAGACATTTATCCCGCAAGAGAAATTCCCATACCTGGAATTACATCGCAGTATTTACTATCGCTTATGAATAATCCAAATGCGCAAGTAGTAACAAAAGAAGAGTTATTGCATTGGGTAAAGGAAGAAAAACCAAAGGTATTATTATTGCTAGGCGCCGGAGATATCGACACCTTACGAAATCCTATAATTAAAATTTATGAATAAGATACGCATGGTATTCAGCAGGCGACAGTGGATGGTCAGTATCCTCATTATTATGGTGGTGTTGTTACTATTCGTTTGGTCGCGGATGAATTTCACCGGTAATAGCCGCATTATATCCAACGTAGAAATCGAAATCGAAAATCCCATTAAAGATTTTCAATTTTTGAATAATCAGGAGGTAAGTGAACGGATTCAAACCGCCATTGGCAATCCCATTGGTAAGGCTACCTCAGAGGTTTCCTTAACCCAATTGGAAGAAGTTATAAACGCCTATCCAGAAGTAAAGAGCGTCCGTGCTTACGTATCGTTTAATGGCCGTTTGCATATCCGGATAAAAGAAAGACGCGCTATTGCTCAACTCATTAACATAAAAGGAGACGTATGTTATTTGGATTCTTCTATGCGCATGATTCCCGCCAAAAAGCACCAACAAGCGCCTGTAATTATCCTCAACGGACATATCAATCAAAAAATAGCTTTGGGCAAAAAAATCAACACCCAATGGCAAGCCAAACTGAAAGATTTATTAATATTTATAAATCAAAATTCTTTTTGGGAAAATCATTTTGAACAATGTTATGTCGATAAGTTTAGCCAACTAATCTTGTATCCCAACATAGGAAGGCATAGCATTGTTATGAATAATGTAGAAAACATTGATGAAAAGTTCGAAAACCTACGTCTTTTCTACGATAAAGGACTCAAGCATATGGGGTGGGACCACTACCGTAGTATCAATATTTCCTACCGAAATCAAATAGTCACAACGCGTAATGTTTCCAATACTGAACACAATTAAAAAAACACTGTCTAAAAAGCACAACACACAAATACGATCATGAAAGGAGAAAAGAACAACATTATTGTGGGTCTCGACATAGGGACAACCAAAATTTGCGCCATTGTTGGTCAATTGGCTGAAAACGGCAAGATCAACATTTTAGGCATTGGCAAATCTTCCAGTCAGGGAGGCGTATCTCGAGGTATGGTGGCCAATGTGAGCAAAGTGGTTCAAGCCATTCAAGAAGCGGTTGAACAAGCAGAAAAAGTAAGCCAAGTAAAAATCAACACCGCCTATGTAGGTATTGCAGGTCACCATATAAAAAGCTTACAACACCGAGGCACCTTGAATCGCCATAACGGCGACGATGAGATCAAAAAAGAAGAACTCATGCGCTTGGAACAAGAAATGGAAAATCTTGTATTACAACCCGGTTTAGATATCCTACATGTAATACCACAAGATTATACCATCGATGGAGAAGAAGGCATACGCGATCCCGAAGGCCGCTTAGGCGTTCGAATCGAATGTAATTATCATATCATCACAGGCGAAACCTCAAGAGCAAAAATTATTGGCAGAGCGGTAAAATCTGCCCATCTTGAAGTGGCCGACTTAATAGTAGAACCCGTTGCATCTGCCACAGCTGTTTTGTCACAAGACGAAATGGAAGCCGGTGTAGTTTTGGTCGATATTGGCGGAGGTACAACAGACATTTGTATTTTTGAGCACGGTTTTATTTCTCACACTGCAATTATCCCTATTGGTGGAGATCGCATAACCATGGATTTACAAGAAGCCTTCGGAATTCTTAAAAGTCAGGCAGAAGAAGTTAAAGTGATGTACGGCAGCTGCTTCCCCACAGAACAAATGAAGAACGAAGTGGTAGTAATTCCTGGCCTTCCCGGTCGCGAACCAAAGGAAATTAGCGTTTATGCCATTTCACAGGTTATTCGGGCTCGCATGGAAGACATCATAAATAAAGTCGAGTTCGAAATCGCACTTTCTGGGGTTAACAATACCCTAAATGGCGGTATTGTGCTAACAGGTGGTGGTTCTAGCTTGAAGGAAGTAAAACAATTATTCAGTTTTGAAACCGGTTTTGATGTACATATCGGAACACCTGGCCAGCATTTAGGCCGCGGACAGGTAGAAGAAGTTCGCAAGCCGCTTTACGCAACTGCTATTGGATTGGTAATGAAAGGAATTGAGATTGAACACGCCTATGGTAGTCAATTCGCACCCAACCAACTAATGGACTCACAGCAAGCAAAAGACGGTATTCAAGAGCCTGAACTCGAAGTCGTAGACGAAATGCCCAACCCACCACAAAAACCAAAAACTCCAAAAGGCCCCTCTTGGAAAAGTACCTATAATATGTCAATGTTCTCAGATCTGCTCCGACAGTGGTTCAGCGACGACGAGGAAAACGACTTTAAATAATACAACATTAAAACACAAGCACTATGAGTATGGAATTTCAACCAGAAGTAACCCTAGACAAAATCATAAAAGTGATTGGTGTAGGTGGCGGAGGAAATAATGCAGTAAACTACATGTATAAGCAAGGTATTGAAGGCGTAGATTTCTACGTATGCAATACCGATATTCAAGCCCTGCGACACAGCCCCGTACCCAACCGTTTGCAACTCGGAATTAACCTAACCTCAGGATTAGGGGCGGGTTCATCGGCTAAATGCGGAGAAGAAGCCGCTTTAGAAAGCGAAAAGGCCATAGAGGAAATGCTTTCTGATGGTACCCGTATGGTCTTTATTACCGCAGGATTTGGTGGTGGAACCGGAACTGGAGCCGCGCCGGTAATTGCGAGTATTGCCAAACGATTGAATATTTTAACCGTGGGTATTGTAACGCTACCCTTCAGCGACGAAGGACAAGAGCGTCAAAAACAAGCAATGGAGGGGGTAGAACGCATACGTCCGCACGTTGATGCCCTAATTACCGTTTCTAACGACAGTATCGTTAATATGTTTGGCGATTTAACTTTCTTAGAAGCGTTTGCACAAGCCGATAATATATTGTGTACCGCTGCTAGAGGTATCGCGGAAATTATATTCAAAACCGGACACTTAAACGTTGATTTTAAGGACGTAGAAACCGCCATGGCCAACAGCGGACGCGCACTTATGGGTACAGGGCGTTCGGGTGGTGAAAACAGAGCTAGAGAAGCCGTAACCGCTGCCATTAAAAGTCCCCTTTTGGATAACACTAAGATATACGGATCGAAACATATCTTAATCAATATTTCTTACGGTGCCAAAGCCCCTACATTGAGTGAGACCCGGACAATTATGCACTTCTTACAAGAGGAATCCGGCCATTCTGCAACCGTAAAAATGGGCATCACATTGGATGAAAGTCTGAAAGACGAAATAGCCGTAACGGTAATTGCCACCGGATTTGAAGGTTATGCAACCGACAAGAATCCTGTGATGGAAACCGAACAACGCAGTCCTATAATTGAATCCTATCCCTTAATCAATCAAGAAACCGACGATATCATTATTGAAGACTTGAACGATACCAGTATTGCAATGCCTCCCATTCGAGCCAATGACAGTTTTGATTCTCCGACAATGATGGCCCCTCAATCCGCACCCAGTCCGGAATTAACGCCAGACATATCAGAGATATTCAGAAATTTCGAAGCCGATGAGAAACCTGCGCCTATTACCCATACCAACGTGCAGTCTCAACCCGTTTTACCTAATAGGAATGAAATACCCCAAGCCCGTCAACCAGAAATGCCTGTTCGGGCAAACATGGGCGGAAATAAGCAGCGTGT
The DNA here is from genome assembly GCA_945863965.1 of Chitinophaga pinensis. Taxonomy (GTDB): domain Bacteria; phylum Bacteroidota; class Bacteroidia; order NS11-12g; family UBA955; genus VMCP01. Next base: position 36,793 of record CAMBBZ010000005.1, read on the forward strand.
TAACCACGTAGGTATTATTCATGATAATGATATGAATATACCCGCCTATAAACGACGTAATATCGAATTGGCGAGTGCACCGGCTAGTACCTCGAGCCATGTAGAAAAGCTGAATATATCACAGCGTACAGATGGCGGAGCCGAACCTACATTCCAATTCACTCCCAATAAAATGTTGCACGACAACGTCGACTAAAATATTCATTGTGTACTTGTTGTTAGAAAGGGCTGTCTTAATAAGGCGGCCTTTTTGTTTTGAACGAGAATCGTGAACTA
>CAMBBZ010000006.1 GCA_945863965.1 Chitinophaga pinensis
ATGCGGGTCCAAAAATTATTGAGTTTCACGTTGTTTGGGGGTTTGAAGTTTGAAAATGGGTATTTGGGGTTTGAGCTTTAGGTTATGAGTTTGGTAATTGGAGCTTGAGGTTTGGATTCCGGTATTTTTTTGGGATGAATTTTAGAATACGGAATTTATGATTTTTGGGTTTGAGAGTTGTTTTATTTTGGTTTTCGGGTAAGTCCATACAACGAAAATCCCATTAATAAGGAGGCGGGTATGGCGATGGCTGCATTGGCGAGAACCGCATCGGTGGTAAAACTGTCGAAGCTATGTTGGGCATGCGTGAGGTAATAATGCAGGGTAATGGTGGTGCTGTTAAATACAAAATGGGTAAGGGCGTTATACCAAAGGTTTTGCTGTCTAAGGGCGATAATTCCAAAAACAAATCCCATCAAAAAGATGCCGGGCAGTTCAAAGAGGCTTAAGTGTAAAATGGCGAAAACACTGGCTTGGAAGAACAGGGCGGATATAGGTTTACGGTATTGGATATTGGCTACTTTGAGAATGATGCCTCTAAAGAGAAATTCTTCTAAAACGGCGGGTAAAAATGCCAGAATAAGCAAACAGATGAACAACTCGCCCAAATGTTGCATATCGAGGATGTTTTCGAAGAGGGTTTCGCGCATGTGCACCAGCTTTTTGGCGGTTTCGGCAAAGGCGCCTTCAATCGGTATTTGTTGCATGAGGCGGCTAAGCACGGCAACAACGGGCAGCGCACTGAGTCCTAAAACGATGCTTTGCAAAATCAGTTTCGGTTCGAATTTCGGCGCATATCCCCAATAATCTCGGGGTTTACTTAAGTTGGCATAAACAAAAACGAGGGAGGGGATTCCCATATAGCAAAGAAACTGAATGAGGTTCGCCCACCGGCCTAAATTAATGCTGAGGGCGGTAAAATCAGGTTGGATTAAGAGGGCTTTGACTTGGTCAATGGGGATGGCATAAGCCCGAGATAAAATGAAGTTAGCCAATGCGTTGCCTACGATTTGGAAGACCAAAATAAGTAGGAGTAGGAGCGAAATTCCCCAAAAATTTGAAAAGGGGTTTTTGCGAAAATCGTTGCTTAAGACGTTCATTCGGGATATTTCGTTGTAGTTTTGTACAAAGGTGGTAAAAATCGGCGACATACAACTCGGGGAATTTCCTCTCTTATTGGCTCCCATGGAAGACGTGAGCGATCCGCCGTTTCGGTTCGTATGCAAGCAGCAGGGCGTTGATTTGATGTATACAGAATTTATAAGCAGCGAGGGATTGATTCGAGATGCGGCAAAAAGCATGCAAAAACTCGACATTTTCGAATATGAGCGGCCCATAGGCATACAAATTTTTGGTTCCGATATTGAGTCTATGGTGGAGGCTACCAAAATCGCAACGGCGGCCAATCCGGATTTAATTGATATTAATTATGGATGTCCGGTTAAGAAAGTGGCATGTAAAGGCGCGGGTGCGGGTATTTTAACGAATCCGAAAAAAATGATGGAAATGACGGCGGCGATTGTTAACGCCACGCATTTACCTGTAACAGTAAAAACCCGATTGGGGTGGGACGATCAAACTAAGAATATTGTACAGGTTGCCGAGGGATTGCAAGATGTGGGTATCAAAGCCTTGTCTATTCACGGTCGCACCCGGGTGCAATTATATAAAGGTAGTGCGGATTGGACGTTAATAGGAGCGGTAAAGGAGAATACACGGATGCGTATACCTATTTTCGGCAATGGCGACATAGACACGCCAGAGCGGGCTTTGGAGTATAAAAATCGCTACGGGGTGGATGGCATTATGATTGGTCGGGCGAGTATTGGCTATCCTTGGGTTTTTAGGGAAATCAGGCATTTTTTAAATACGGGTTTGCACTTGGCGAAGCCTGATTTTCATGAACGCTTGGAGGCGTGTACGACGCATTTTGAGAAATCGATTCAGTGGAAGGGCGCTGTTGTGGGGGTGGTGGAAATGCGCCGGCATTATGCCAATTATTTCAAGGGTTACGCGCATTTTAAGGAATTTAGAACGCGTTTGGTGGGGGCACAAAAACCCGACGAGGTGCACGCGATTTTGAGCGAACTGCGGGAGGTGGGTGCGGAGCGCTTTGCGGTTTTAGAACTCTGATGGGGTTCGTTATCTGTACGCTTTTTAATTTTTAATTCAATTCAATCTCAATTTTCTTGGTACTTTGTGAAAAGTGTTTAAATTTGTATTAATCACAACTACTAAACTATGAAGAAAATATTACTTTTTGCAGGATGTGTATTTGCGGCTCTTGGAGCACAAGCGCAGTACTACAGCTATCCTACATTGATGGCAGGGGAAAACCCAGGTGGGTTGAACAAAGATGGCGAGAATCCTTATCCAGCTGCGGCTAACGTGGGTTGGTCTACGGTTTGGAATGGCGGACCAGGAAGTGCAACTTCGTATTCTTCTGAACAACAAATTCCATTTAAATTCAAGTTTAATGGTAAAGATGTTACCCGTTACACAGTGGGTAATTTCGGAACGGTTAGCTTTGATGCCGGCACGCCTTCTGTGCGTCCGAGCAGTTTCGGTACTATTTCGTTACCTTCTAGCGAAATCCCAGATAATTCTGTTTGTATTTTAGGTATGACGCCTCTTTCAGTAGCGGGTTCCGGTATTACCTATACCAGCGCAGTAATGACAAAAACATTTGGCAAAACACCAAATCGCCAGCATTGGATTTGGTTTAACTTTTTTGGGGAAACCAACATCAAGCAAGGATGGACTTATTGGGCGGTTGTTTTGGAAGAAAACACCAACCAAATTTACATCGTAGACATGAAGACGTTGCCAGTTGAAAACAACGCTTTAATAACTGCTAACGTAAAGTTATCTGCTGGAATTCAAATTAACAGTACTACGGCTTACACGTTGTCGGGTTCGCCTAACCTAGGTGCACAACAAACGACTCAAAACATATTTGATGCTTCTGATAATTCGTATTACACATTTGTTCAAGGTACCCAGCCTTCTGGAGATATCTTAGTTAAAAACGTGGTTATGGATCCCTACATGAAGATTGGAGATGCGCCTTTTAATATGGCCGTTCAAGCTCGTAACATTGGAACTTCAACATTAAGTTCTGCCGAAGTTCATTTCTCTATCAATGGAGGTATGGCTGTAGGTGGCGCGGTAACGGGTTCTACTAATATCGCTTCTTTGGCCTCAGGTACATTAACCTCTCCCGCCAAATGGACGCCTTCTGCTACGGGTAAATATACCGTTAAAGTTTGGACGTCTAAACCAAACGGATCTGCAGATGGTAATGCCTATAACGATACGGCTACGTTTAATGTACAAGTGGTGGATCGTTGGGTACAGCGCAACATGATGAATGAAATCTTCACGTCTTCTACGTGTCCTCCTTGCAAACCCGGTAATGAAAATTACGAAGCGGTAATCTCGGGAAGACAAGCACATACAACATTGAAATACCAAATGTACTTTCCAGGTACGGGAGATCCGTATTGCACCAACGAAGTACGCACACGTGCTACCTATTATGGGGTGAATTCAGTTCCTCGTATGGAAATAGACGGAGGCTGGGACAATAACGCCAATTCTTTCACTGCCGATCTTTACGACAAAACGGCGGCCATGCCTTCCTTCCTTGAAATATCAGGAGTTGCGGCGAATAAATGGAAAAATACGATTTCTTTGGATGTTGAGTTAAATCCTTTGGTTGATTTTTCTTCTAGCAATTTGAGACTTTTCGCCGCTATTGTTGAAGGTGAAACATTCAACAACAAAAAAACAAACGGAGAAACCAAGTTTGAAATGGTGATGAAAAAAATGATGCCAGGAGCTACAGGTACTGCTTTAAGTCCAATGACTAAAGGCACCAAAGTGAGCCGTACCTTGAGTCATACTTTCGCCGGTAACTACCGTTTGTCTTTAGACGGTCAAACTGCGAATCACATTAAAGATGCTACTGAGCACAGTGTTGAAACGTTTGATGACGTATATGTTTTAGTTTGGGTGCAGGATGCAATCACTAAAGAAATTTTCCAATCGAAGACTATCGCTGTTAATAATGCGTCTAATGAAAATTTGGAAGTAGAAGCGAAAGTATATCCTAACCCAAGTAACGACGCATTCAATGTTGAAATTGATCGTTTGGCTTCTGAAACCGCAAAGGTTCAAGTAAGCAACATTCAAGGTCAGCTTGTTTATGAAGGTTCTATGACGAATGGTAAAATGACTATCAATACTGCAGACTGGAACACCGGTGTTTACATGGTGGCAGTTGAAGGTGCTAGCTATCATTACTCTACCAAAATATTGGTTCGTCACTAATATTAACTTAATCAGATCAGGAAAGGGCCTCAAAAGGGCCCTTTTTTGTTTTTTTGGGAAGTTTTTGTCCCATTTTGTAAATCGGGTGTAAATTTGTTGAAATACTCCCAACTATGTTATTGCAAAACGTCGTTAATCGGGAGGAGTTAAAACGTCGAATGGATGCGGATACACGTCCGTACACTACGATCTCCTTCTATCGTTATCATCCCATTCCCAATCCACAATTATCGAGAGATGAATGGTATGTTCGCTGGCGGTCGTTTGAGGTGGTAGGTCGGGTTTACGTGGCCAATGAGGGCATTAATGCGCAGATTGCGCTTCCCTCGGAGCATTTGGAACGGTTTAAAGAAGATTTATTCACGATTGATTTTTTGCAGGGTATTCGACTGAATACGGCGATAGAAGAAAATCAAAAGGCTTTCATCAAATTGGATATGAAGGTACGACCCAAGATTGTGGCCGACGGCATTGATGATTCGGATTTCAATCCGAGTCATACGGGAACGTATATGGAAGCAGACGATTGGAATCGCTCCATGGAGGATTCTGATACGGTGGTTATTGACATGCGTAACCATTATGAGAGTGAGGTAGGTCGATTTGATAACGCCGAATGTCCGGATGCCGATACGTTTAGAGAGGAGTTGCAATTGGTTATAGATCGATATGAGGGATATCGGGACAAGCGTATTTTAATGTATTGTACCGGTGGTATACGTTGTGAGAAAGCCAGTGCTTGGATGCGTTACAAGGGCTTTAACGAGGTTTACCATTTGAAGGGTGGAATCATTAATTATGTAAATCAGGTTAAGGAGCAGTCGTTAGAGAATAAATTCAAAGGCGTGAATTTTGTATTTGACCAGCGCTTACACGAGCGGGTGAGCACCGATATATTGTCGGTTTGCCACCAATGTGGGGATCCGGCAGATGTACACATTAATTGCGCGAATACGGCCTGTCATTTGTTGTTTATTCAATGTGAGCGTTGTGCGGAGCGTTATGATCGGTGTTGTTGTGAAGGATGTTCTGATACGATTAAGCTTCCCCCAGAAGTGCAGAAGGAGTTGCGCAAGGGTGCCAAGGCGGTCCGGATGTTCAAGAAGGGCCGATTTCCTAAGGTTCCGTTTCAGTGAGCACCTTGGTTCATTGGGGAAACAATAAAATAGGGATATGCCGTTTTTAAAGCGGATATTGATAATTAGGTGTAAAATAAAAACCAATTTTTGTCGTTAGGTATAGCAATGTGAATGGATAAATGTCTATTTTTTTAAACGAATGGCTTCCATTTTTAACATTGTGAACGGAAGCGATTATATTCGCACTTTATTAGTATAGGAAACACAAATTGATAATGAGAAAAGTAAACGAATCTCCCCTTAGGATTCGACTGTTGAAAGGTTTGTTTTTTTTGAGCATGTTAGGTGTCCAAACATGGGCACATGCGCAATGGGGAGGGTTTGATAGCGAGGAAGCCGGAGCGGTTGGTAACGACACACAGGTATTGAATTCAGGCGGCGCTGGCGGCTGGGGTGCTGGTGATGACGGTGGGAGTAAGCAAAAAGACACCCTGCCTCCATATAAACGATTTATACCGCCTTACGATAGTTTGCGCGAAATGATATTTTACGAAGGGGTGATTGAGGATATGGAATGTGAATTTTGTTCCGAGGACTCCCTTTATTTGCGTGCGGCTAATTACTTACAATCTATTTACGGGGCTAAACAATACAAGAAGTTTATCGTGGAAGCCAAACCCGGTCAGGTAATATGGCTTAAGGTAGAAATACCTATGTTGGTAGAGAAGGGGGCATACAGTAAGGGTCCAAGTGGTTTATTAGAATTTAGTTTAGTAATCCGGTTTAAGGATGCGCGTTATAAATACCAATTCGGAAATTTTGCGCACATAACGGAGCCAACGGGATTGGCGGACTCGCGATTGAAAACGTATCACGAATACTATATGAAGACCAAGCGCGGATTTCGTGCTACCGATTTGTTTTTGATTACTGCCGATAAAGAGATTAAAAATACGATTGAAGGATTAAAGAAAGCATTGAAGGAATCGTATAAGCCAGATGAAGACGATTGGTAGCGAAAACCCGTCGTTAGACACCCAAAATGGGTGTCTAACCAAACTCTTTTCAAAAAAGTTTGTGGATATCTTGTTATATGCTGAAAATCTTCTTATTTTTGCAACCCCAAATTCGAACAAAGACCGACTAAAGTGAATCCGTTAAGTACATACAAAACGATTTCTGCAAACAATGCCACTGTAACCAAGAATTGGTACGTAGTGGATGCAGCAGGGCAACCTCTGGGCCGTTTGGCGTCTCAGATTGCGCGTATTATCCGTGGTAAGCACAAGGCATATTTTACGCCTCACGTAGACTGTGGCGATCATCTAATTGTGATCAATGCAGCGAGTGTAAAGTTAACAGGAATGAAGATGGAGCAAAAGGAGTACATCCGCCACACAGGTTTCCCTGGTGGACAGCGTACTACTTTGGCGAAGGCTTTGCGTCCTGAGCGCTTAATAGAGCATGCGGTTCGTGGCATGTTGCCTAAAAATCGTTTAGGCCGTAAAATATTCCATAACATGTTTGTGTATGCCGAGGCGGAACATCCTCATATTGCGCAACAACCCAAAGAACTAACATTCGATATCTGAGAATCCTATGACTAACAGCTCAGGAAGAAGAAAAGCTGCCGTAGCTCGCGTTTACCTTAAAGAAGGTAAAGGCCAAATAACGGTGAACAAGAAACCCATCGACCAATATTTTCCTTTGGAGTGGCATCGCAATTCAATTGTGGCTCCCCTTACCATTACAGAAAACGCACAAAACTATGATATCATGGTGAACGTAAATGGTGGTGGTATTTCCGGACAAGCAGAAGCCATTCGCCTTGGTATTTCAAAGGCCTTGGTAGAAATCAATGCGGAATATAAGAGCGCGTTGCGCCAAGCAGGATTCATGACACGTGATTCACGCGTTGTTGAAAGAAAGAAACCTGGTCAAAAGAAAGCGCGTAAGCGTTTCCAATTCTCAAAACGTTAAACTCAATACATGGCTTATACTCAACAAGATTTACTCGATGCCGGTGTACATTTCGGACATTTAACCCGCAAATGGAATCCAAAAATGGCTCCCTTTATTTTCATGGAGCAGAATGGTATTCACATCATCGACTTAAAGAAAACCGAGTCCAAATTAGAAGACGCCAAAGCGGCTGCTCGTAATATTGCTAAATCAGGTCGCCGTGTACTTTTCGTGGCTACCAAGAAACAAGCGAAAGAAATCGTTGCCCAAGAAGCACAACGTGCGGGTATGCCTTTTGTTACCGAGCGTTGGTTGGGTGGAATGTTAACCAATTTCCAAACGGTTCGTCGTAGCATCAAACGCATGCAGATCATCGATCGCATGAATACAGATGGTACCTTCGAACGCTTAAACAAAAAAGAGCGTTTGATGTTGAATCGCGAGAAAATAAAATTGGCTCGTGTTCTAGGTGGTATCGAAGAAATGACCAAGTTGCCTGGTGCCTTGTTCGTTGTAGATATCAAGCGCGAACATCTTGCCGTATCTGAGGCAGATCGTCTAGGTATTCCTGTTTTCGGTGTCGTAGATACCAACGCGGATCCTACTTCTATCATGTATCCGATCCCTGGAAATGATGATGCTTCCAAAAGTATTTATCTAATGGTTTCCGAGATTGCTGATGCGATTATGGAAGGTTCGGTTGCCCGTAAAAAAGAAAAAGCAGCTGAAGAAGCTAAACAAGAAGAAACAGCTCAAGTTGCTCAAGTAGAAACTGAATAATCGTACATGTCGACCATTACTGCCTCCGAAGTAAACAAACTACGCCAGATGACTGGTGCGGGTTTGATGGATTGTAAGAAAGCGCTTCAAGAAACCAATGGTGACTTTGAAGCAGCCGTTGATTTTTTACGTAAGCGCGGTGCTAAAATCGCAGCGAAGCGTGCCGATCGCGAAGCTACAGAAGGTGCTGTAATTGCGCTTACAAGCCCAGATCACACAACAGGTGTTGTTATCTTGTTAAGCTGTGAAACTGATTTTGTTGCCAAGAACGAAGGATTTGTTGCTTTTGCTAATGAAATTGCTAAAGTAGCGTTGACTGAGAAACCTGCATCTATCGAAGCCTTAAAAGCATTGCACGTTGGACCTGTTGCATTGGAATCACGTTTGCAAGAAGAAGTAGCCAAAATTGGCGAAAAAATTGATGTTGTTCATTATGAGTTATTTGAAGGACAAAACATCGTAGCCTACATTCACGGTTCTAACCGTATGGGTGTATTGGTTGAAATGAATCTTGCTCCCTCAGATGCCAATACAGCCGCGGGTAAGGATGTAGCGATGCAAATTGCTGCTATGAATCCTGTAGCCGTTGATAAAGATGGTGTTGATACGTCAATGGTTGAACGCGAAATGGAAATAGGACGTGAACAAGCCCGTGCTGAAGGTAAGCCTGAAGCTATGATCGATCGCATTGCAACCGGAAAATTGGAAAAATTTTATAAAGATTCAACCTTGTTGAATCAAGATTTTGTAAAAGATTCCTCTAAAACCGTTGCGGCTATGCTTAACGGCGTGGAAAGCGGTTTAACTGTGAAACAATTCAAACGGGTACAGCTCGGATAAAAAATTAGTAACTTTAAAAAAATCCTCCGAAATTCGGGGGATTTTTTTTGCCAATAACTCAAAACTACATGAAATACCAACGAATTCTTTTAAAGTTAAGTGGAGAAGCCCTATTGGGCTCTCAAGAGTACGGAATCGATCCCGTTGTATTGAAGCAATATGCCCAAGAGGTAAAAACAGTTATCGACGCCGGAGTGCAGGTTGCGATAGTCATTGGTGGTGGTAATATTTTCCGTGGTGTTCAAGGAGCTCAGGGTGGCGTTGTAGACCGTGCCACTGGAGACTATATGGGAATGCTAGCAACGATGATTAATGCAATGGCCATACAAGGCGCCTTTGAGAAAGAAGGTCTCGTTACACGCTTATTATCGGCTATAAAAATGGAACAAATCAGCGAACCTTTCATCCGAAGAAGGGCCATGAGGCATTTGGAAAAAGGTCGGGTGGTTATTTTTGGTGCTGGTACGGGTAATCCTTATTTTACAACCGATACCGCCGCTTCCCTTAGAGCCGTTGAAATAGAAGCCGATATTGTTATAAAAGGTACGCGCGTAGACGGAATTTACGACAAGGATCCAGAAAAACATGCCGATGCCAAACGATTTGATTCCATTACCTATAAACAGGTTTATGATTTGAATTTGAATGTAATGGACATGACGGCTTTTACCTTGTGTCATGAAAACAATAAAGAAATCGTGGTCTTTGATATGAACACGCCGGGTAACTTACTCCGGTTGGTGCAAGGAGAGTCAATAGGTACTTTAGTACATGGTTAAAATTCCCAATATCATATAATATAAAAGGCCTTCCGAAGAAGGCCTTTTGTATTATATATACGTAATGTTGGAAAATTAAGACAAGGCGTTAACATGCTTTTGCATGCTAGACTTTAAATTTCCTGCCTTATTCTTGTGAATGATGTTTTTCTTAGCCAATTTGTCTAATGCGGTAATAGCTAGCTGAAGCATAGGTTCTGCTTCTTCTTTGCTCTTGGCGTTACGTACGTTTTTAATGATAGTACGAGCCGTTTTGTGCTGATAGCGATTCAATTCACGCTTGGCGTTATTCGAACGAATTCTCTTTATTGCTGATTTATGATTTGCCATTGTGTTCTAAAAGGATTGCAAATATACGTTGTGAAAAGAATAAAATCAATTCTTTTAGAAAATTATTCTTGTTCCGGACAGAGTCTGACTACCAAACCTTCAAGTTGTTCAGTTAAAAACAATTGACACCCCAGCCGGGAGTTGCTTTTAACGAAAAACGCTTGATCTAGCATGTCGAGCTCTGCCTCGTTTGGTTCACGCAGTTCATGTGGGCTTTCTATATACACTTGGCAAGTGGCACACATAGCCATTCCCCCACAAGCGCCTTGCACGGGCAGTTCCACTGCGCGACAGAACTCCATGAGATTCATATTAATGTCTGTTGGGGCTTGGTACGTGGTCGATACCCCATTTCTATCGATTATGGTGAGGGTGATTGAATCGGTCATAAGGTTTAATTTAAATGATCGGTGTAGTTAAACGTGGTAACCTCGAATTTAGCGTTCGTTTGGTGCTCAAGTATGTATAAGCCGGTATTTTCATGGGGAAATTGATCCATATCACACAAGGGTGTATCGGTAAGCAAACATAAAAAACTGCGCAACGCCCGACCGTGCATACAAACCAATACCGTTTCATGTGGGTCGCTCATCAGCGTGTTCAAGGCTATTTTTTGGCGCTCGAGCATTTGTTGTGGGCTTTCACCTCCTTCAATTGCGGCATCGTACTGGCCTTGCCTCCATTGGGTGGTGATTTTCAGAAACTGATTGTGGCGTTCGGCTGTTTGTTCTTGTCCTTCAAGAATACCCCAACTAATTTCATTGAGTCCGGGCAATATAATGGGCGTTCCTATTTGTGGGATAAAAGGGGCAATAGTTTGATGGGTGCGCTTTAACTGTGAAACGTAAATAGCATTAAAAGGAATATGTTGAAATGCGCGGTGAAACCGTTGGGCTTGTTCACGTCCGGTGTCATTTAAATCGCTGTCAATGCCCGAACCTTGAACAATCATACGACGGTTATAATCGGTTTGCCCATGTCGGGTAAGATAAATTGTTTTTCTTGCCTTGAAGTCTGAACTTTGCGTCATAAATGGAAACCCTATTTGATATCGCAAATATACGCATCGAAGACCTTAACGAGCGGTGTAAGAATACACTAAATACGGCCATAGGGTTTCATTATACGCGCATCACGGGTTCCACATTACATGCGGAACTTGAGGTTAGTGATAAGAATTGTCAACCCATGGGACATTTAAACGGTGGGACTTCCTTGGCGATTATTGAAATTTTGGGATCTACGGCGGCCAATTTAGTATTGGATGCCTCTTTACAGGTAGCCGTGGGTCAACACGTGAACGCCCATCATTTTCGACCTGCTTTAATAGGCGAACGGGTGTATGCCCATACGGTGGCCTTACATATTGGTAAAAAAAGTCATGTTTGGGAGGTGCTCATAGAAAATGCCGTGGGTAAGCTTATTTGCAAAGGCACCATTACGATGGCCGTAATAGCGCGCACCTAATTCGATGCCGCATCCTTCATTCGCGTTCGTTCGCTTGCCCGGTGAATCTTCCCAACAAGTTCGTGTTTTTACGGATTCGCCGCATTTAGTACCACAACCAATTGGCGTTTTAAATGACACCAACAGTCCGGATCGCTTTGTTTTTAGTCCTTGGAACGGCAGCGATCAGTTGTATATATGGTCGGATTTTCAAGGAGTTTTTATGCTGGGGGAAGTTTCCCAAAATATTCGTCATTTACACAAGCGCCCCTTCCTAACGCCGAGCACCCCTTTTGAACATTTTGAATTGGGCATTAGTCGGGCAAAAGCCCAAATGGAATCGGAAGATTTGGCTAAGGTGGTTTTAGCAAGGGAGTTGATCATGCCACAAGAGGTAGATTGGGACGTTTGTATGAACTTGTTTGAACATTTGTGTGGGGCACATCCGCAGGCGTTCGTGTATGTTTGTTCTTCAGAGAATTGGGGTACGTGGATGGGAGCTTCCCCCGAAACTTTGGTGCGTTATGAGAGCGGTGAGGTTCAAGTGATGAGTTTGGCCGGCACCTTGTTTAACGAGGCAGAGTCGTGGTCGGCAAAAGAGCGTGCAGAGCAATCGGTGACTTCTGATTTTATTCGGTCTTGTTTGAATTGGCAGGCCAGCGATGAGATTGAGGTTAGAGAGCTGCGGCAGGGCGGTTTGCGGCATTTATTGAGTATTTACCGAAAATCATGGCCTCGAAATTTATTGGCCCAATTGGTACAAGAATTATCGCCTACCCCCGCAGTTTGTGGGAGTCCGCGCACTCAAGCGGCGGCTTTTATAGCCAAAGAGGAAGGATTTTTGCGGGATTTGTATGCCGGTTTTATGGGGGTTCAACAGGGCGGCCGTTTTTTAAGCAATGTGAATTTGCGTTGTGCCGAAATAGGCACGGATGGCATTCGATTGCTCGCGGGTTGTGGCATCAATAAAGAGAGCGCGGCAGACCGAGAATGGCAGGAAAGTGCCTTGAAGATGTCTGTTATCGGGGAATATCTTTCTTAATTTCGTCTACGTCGATCGTAATACGTGTGGCGAAGGGTAAATCGTCGGTAAGTACTTTTTTGACCCATGTTTTGCCTTCTTGAAAATAAGCGTGGTAATCGCCAGAAGGGATATAGAAATATGGATTTCCTTTGAATTGTGGACCGGAGGGAACGAGGTCTTCCATTACTATATGTTGGCCTTCTTCTTGGTATCGCAGCATTAACTTGGCCGATTTGTGGTATTCGAAAATTTCACGGGGTTCGGGTGTTGGATCTTCTTCGCTGCTGCGAAATAACTCGTACCCAAAATAGGGTTCATCCCCATCAAAATATAAAACGTCTAAGATGGAACGGTTCGAGTTTTTATTATGTCCGTCGAATCCAAAGAGCAAATACGTTTGTATTTTGCCAATTTTAAAGGGTTGCAATTGATAGTAGATACATCCTATCCATTGGTCGATACTGAGTTCGGCTTCGGCGTAACGTTCGGGTAGTTTTTGTGCCGTATCCAGCAGGGCGTAGGTTTTTAGTTCCTTGCGCTTTTTGTGTTGGATGACCCCATATTGATGAAAAACGCCGTCGTTGAGGATAACGTTGAAGGTAAATATGCGCACATTGGCTTTGGGATGAGAGGCAATGGGTATTGTTGAGAATTTCAGGGCCTCGAAGGGATATTCCCAAGACTCGGGATGTTGTAACGCTTCCATGAGGGTTTCTTGGATAAAACGGGCCGTATTGATTTTGGCTTCGTTGGTGGTATCCATTCTAAGCGGGATGTCATTTATTTGAAGAATGATTTCTTCACAACGTAGGGGTGTAATGTCCGTTTGCGTCCAAGCAATTTTAGGGAGACCTAAGAACAGGCCTCCCATCAAAATTAACAGGATTTTAGGAATCACGATTTTGGGAATCATTACGTGATAAAAACGTGGATTTAGCTCCGATATTTTAACAATTCTCAATAATCATTGCGGAAGCGCCACCGCCACCGTTGCAAATGGCTGCGCCACCAATTTTGCCATTTTGTTGTTTCAGCACATTAATAAGGGTAACGATAATGCGGGCGCCCGAGGCTCCTAATGGGTGACCTAGAGAAACGGCTCCACCATTAATATTGACCTTGGCGGGATCGAGGTTTAATAACTTCATATTGGCAAGTCCAACAACGGCGAAGGCCTCATTGAGTTCTACGGCATCGAGGTCTTCGATTGCAACACCGGCGCGTTTTGCGGCTATGGGCATGGCTAATGCAGGGGTGGTGGTGAACCATTCTGGATCTTGTTCGGCATCGGCGGTTCCTATTATTTTTGCCAATGGGGTAAGTCCGAGTTCTTTTAACTTTTCTCCACTTACGAGAATTACAGCTGCCGCACCGTCATTAATGGAAGAGGCGTTGGCAGCGGTAACCGTACCGTCTTTTTTGAAAACAGGTCGGAGTTCAGGGATTTTATCGAAACGAACATTTTTGAACTCTTCGTCTTCATCGACAACGATATCGCCTTTTTTGGTATTGATGGTAACGGGGGCAATTTCAGAGTTAAAACGGCCTTCGGACCAAGCTTTAGCGGAGCGGGTATAGCTTTCTATGGCAAATGTGTCTTGATCTTCGCGGCTAAAATGGTGTTCGCTAGCGCAGGTCTCGGCGCAAACGCCCATCAATCCGTTGGAATAAACATCGGTAAGACCATCGTGTACAATGCCATCAATAGCTTGAAAATTTCCATAGCGGTAACCGCTGCGGCTATTGGGTAGGTAATGGGGGGTTAAACTCATATTTTCCATTCCTCCGGCTACAACGATATCGGCGTAGCCCAATTGAATGCTCTGCATGCCTAAGGCTATGGCTTTCATGCCGCTGGCACAAACTTTATTAATGGTCGTGGCGGGTACGTTATCGGGAATGCCTGCAAATTTAGAGGCCTGACGTGCAGGGGCTTGACCAACACCGGCTTGTAAAACATTTCCCATAAGGACTTCTTGTACCAATTCGGGATTGATACCGGCTTGCTGTAATGCGGCTTTAATCGCAACAGCACCTAATTGGGTTGCTGATACGGTAGATAAAGATCCGTTAAAACTTCCAAGGGGGGTGCGTTTGGCGCCTACGATATATACGTCTTTCATAATCTTTTATTGCTTGCAAAGGTAGGCATATTCAATTAAAATAGGGTTTCTATTGCGCCTGACGAAATCAAATGATACGTGAAACTAATGTACCTTTGCGCGTATGCTTTTGGTTTTAGAATCGTCTGCGGGAACCCCTTCACTCTGTTTGGTGAATGCGGATGGACATATTGTATTCCAAAGAATGGCGGAGCATGAGAAATCCCATGCCGAATGTTTGCCTGTTTTTATTCAGGAGGCCTTGGATTTTATATCCGAAACCAAGGGCGCATTGTTGGCCGTTGCTCTGAATGAAGGCCCAGGAAGTTATACGGGCTTGCGCATTGGCACGAGTTTAGCAAAGGGCTTGTGTTTTGGTTTACAGATCCCTTTAATTGCAGTTCCTGGCTTGCAAGCGCTGGGTCAGTGGGCGCTGAATTCGTTTCCCAAAAAAGAACGTTGTTTTGCCATGATTGATGCCCGCCGCGACGAAGTTTATGTCCAAATATATAGTCGTAATAAGGGTTTAACTCCCGTTGAGGCTCAAATTATCACCTCGGGATTGTGGGAAATTGATACGGATTTAGATGTGTTTATGGGCAATGCGAATACGAAGGCCGTTGCGTTGCTTCACGCCGAGGGTGTTGCCTGTGAAGAAGGTCCGTACGCTGTACAATTGGTTTCCTTGGCGCTTCAAAAATGGCGTGCCGAGGAATACGTATCTGTGGCGTATTTTGAGCCTTTTTACCTCAAGGAATTTCAGGCCGGTATTAGTAAAAAGTTCAGTCTTTGAGAATACTATTTTTCGATAACTACGACAGTTTTACCTTCAATTTGGTGCATTATCTGCAAGAAATTGGAGTAGAAATTTTTGTAATAAATCAAGAGACAGCGGTAGATTTTGATTTTAAAACAGTCCCATTTGAGGCCCTAGTGGTTGGACCGGGTCCAAATTCACCTGAAGAATCTGGATGCCTTTTGGATTTTATGCGCGCGTGTATGGATTTAAATAAGCCCATTTTAGGGGTTTGTCTGGGACATCAAGCGTTGGGACAGCTTTTGGGTTTGCAGGTGCAACGGGCTGCTTTTCCAATGCATGGAAAAGCATCGATTTTGTTTCATGAGGGAATCGATATTTTCAACGGATTGGATTCGCCGATGTGTGTGGGTCGATACCATTCTCTTATTCTTAAAGAAGGCACGAATGCCCCAACAGATCTAAGGGTTTTAATGCGCGATGCTATTGGACAAATAATGGCATTTAAGCATAGTGACCGTCCTTTTTGGGGAATTCAATTCCATCCTGAAAGCGTGTTAACACCACAGGGGAAAATGTTGCTCATGAATTGGGTCTGCTTGACCGAGGCCTTATAATTACGTGATGTGCAAGGTTTGCAATCTCGACAAAGCAACATACAGGCCGTAACTGGGTTTTAGTTATAGTTGGGGCCACAATAGACTAGGTGGCGCTCAAGCCCTGCAATCGCTTTAATATAGCTTTGGGACCGTAACCGGCTAATTCGTAAAGAATGGAATTATTGCCGTGGGTAATGAAGGTGTCATCGATTCCCAAGTGTTGCCATTGAGCGGGTAACTGAGTTCCGAGTTCTTGTTTTAAAAAGTTGCCGATGCCTCCGGTTATAATGCCATCTTCAATGGTAATTATATGGGTATAGGTATCAAGATTGGTAATGGGGGGAAGGGGTTTGAGGCGCGCTAGGTGGAGCCAATCGACAAGAAGGGGTTCGAGGTGTTCTTCGATTTCCCCCAAAAGTTCGGTGGTTTTACCCGTGGTTATGCATAAAATACGGCTGTCGACCCTTTGTTTTAGCCAAGTTAAGGGCTGGGTAAACGCCGTTTTTATTGCCGGTAAGGGTCCTTTGGGATAGCGTATGCAAACGGGCTGCGGGTGGTTGAGCGATTCGTTTAGGGCGTAAACGAGTTCGTTTTCGTTAGCGGGCGACCATATTTGGATATTGGGTATAGGGAGAAGGAAGGCAAGGTCGAATACGCCGTGATGGGTAGGACCGTCTTCGCCCACCAACCCTGCTCTATCGATACATACCGTAACGGGCAGTTCTTGAAGTGCAATATCGTGAATGAATTGATCGTAAGCGCGTTGCAAAAAGGTGCTGTAGATAGCCACAAATGGTTTTTTACCCGCTTGGGCAATTCCGGCGGCAAAGGTGAGGGCATGTTGTTCGGCAATGGTGACATCGACAAATCGTTCGGGAAAGGCATTAATGGCTTTCGACAATCCGCTAGAGCTGGGCATTGCAGGGGTAATTCCCATGACTTTGGGGTGCTTGGTTGCCAAGTCAAAGATGGCATCTCCGAAGGCTTCGTGCCAAGCTCTTTTTGGGGAACTATGCGGTTGTACTTTTACATACTTAGGGGCGCTATGCCATTTGGTTTGTTCTATTTCAGCTGGGGCGTATCCTTTTCCTTTGATGGTTTTAACATGCAGTAGTTTCGGACCTTTAACCGCTTGTATGGAATGGATGGCCGTGGTAAGTTCAGCAATATCATGTCCGTTTACAGGTCCTCCGTAATGGAGTCCAAAAAATTCAAACCACGATTGAAGTTCGGCAGCATTGGCTTGGTGAATGGCTCCGGCATTAGGGTCAATCCCCATTCCGTTATCATTAAATACAATTAATACATCGAGCGGATTGCTTTTAAGGTTATTGAGGGCCTCAAAGCTCATGCCACCCGTTAGGGCGCCGTCGCCAACGATACTAATTACGGTATGTTGTTGGGAGGGGGGCAGGTCGTATTGCGCCCAAGCCATCCCCATAGCGGCCGATATGGCGGTACTTGAGTGTCCGGTACCGAATGAATCGTAGGTACTTTCTGTTAATTTGGGAAATCCTGAAATACCCTCATAGGTGCGGATATGTTTAATATGTTCTTTACGGTGGGTTAGGATTTTAAAGGGATAACTTTGGTGACCTACATCCCAAATATAGCGATGCTGCGGAACCGGATAGGCCTTCATTAAGGTTACACAAAGTTCCACGACGCCTAAATTGGCGGCGAAATGTCCGCCTGAGTTTAAAATGGTTTCAATTATATATGCTCTTAGGTCTTCACAAAATTGGGGTAATTCGTTAAAATTCAATATTGACAGGTCTTTGGGGTCCTGGTATTGGTGAAAATCCATAGTGCAAATTACGGCGATATTTTTAGGTTCTTGAGATGGATATTACTAAATAGAGTCCTTTGAATTAATAAATTCAGCAATATTTTGGTAATTTTCATCGGAAATTTAATAAGTTTTTAATTTAAAACTTGTGTACCTAAAAATAATTAACTTTTTTTGTGACTAGAACTTAATAGTACTTTATAACACTTAGTCAAAAATGGAACAACCAACACAACCAAAAAAGAGAGGGAGGAAGCCCGGATCTAAAAACAAAACTAAACGTGCAACCCTTAAAGGTTCAGGCAATTCTAGTTCGATTTTTGCTGAATTGGAGCGTGAACTTGGCAGTATGCTCAATCAAATTCATAAGGCTCAAGATACCGCAGCCCGTGAATTAGAGCGCTTGGAAATAAAGCACTCACGTGAGTTGGAAAAACAAAAAGCGAAATTAGAAACGTCTGCAAATCTGTGGAAAAATCGCGCCAAAGAATACCGTAAAAAACTAACGGTATCGGGCACGCGCAGAGGTAAAGTAGGGCGTCCTGCTAGTGCATCTTCAGCCAAGCGTGGCAGGCCAGTTGGTTCTGCGGGTCGCAAGGGTGGAGGCCGCAAAAAAGCGGGCGAATTAACCAAACGTGATATAATTTTAAGTTTCGTTAAAGAACAAAACACGGCGTTGACTTCACGTCAACTAATCGATGCCTTATTCTTAACGAGTGGTGAAAATGACAGAAAGCGTTTCTCTCAAGGTGTATATACAACCTTAACTTTGATGTACAACAGAGGAGATTTAAAGAAAAAAGGGACCTTAATTACGCTTGCGTAATCACTTTCTTTATTACTTTTATAAATCGAGGGTTTCCAGAGAAATCCTCGATTTTTTTTGCTTCTAATTTCAAACTATTAAATACAGCTATGGTTTCCTGCCATAAAAATTGGTTAATTTCAAACCAAAATTCACCCGATGGGGTATGTTCAGAAAAAAGTGTTGCCATTTTTTTGTAAAATATTAGCGGATCCTCACCTGCAAATAGTGCGCTATGGGGCTCATGCAGGGTAACCTTATTGGATAAAGAAGACTTTTCTTGGATAGAAATATAGGGAGGATTTGATATCCAAATATCGGCCTTGGGTAGTAAATGTAATTTTAGGATATCGCCCAATTGAAATTTTAACCGGTTGCTGACCCCTAGTGATTCTGCATTATTGCGGGCTACATCCAGCGCATCATTGGAAATGTCTAAACCCATAGCGGTCCAGTTAGGTCGTTCCTTGAGCAAGGTAATGGGAATACATCCGGAACCGGTGCCTAAGTCGATTATGTGTTTAGGGGTATTGGAATGTTCATTTAGAATGAGCTCGCAAAGTTCTTCGGTTTCCGGCCGAGGAATTAACGTGTGCTTGTTAACATGAAACGTATAGCGATGAAAAAATGCGCGTTGCGTAATATATTGAATGGGTTCCAATTGGTGTAAGCGCGCCGAAATTTCGTCTAAAGAAACAGTGCCTTGGTAATCGTTTAAATGCAGTATTATACTATTAATTTCGTCTGTCGTGTACTGGTGTTGCAGCTTTTGTCGGAGTATATCGAGTTCAATCTTACTTATCATAGTGAAAGCTGATGCGTTCTGTTTGTGTAATTCGTTGTTGGTCTCCTATATGGAGGGCCTCAAATTTAAGCACATAATTCCCTGATTGGTAAATTCGCGGAAATTCTTCCAACAATAACGGATAAACGCCCGTTTGGGGTATTTGCAATCCGGTATGGATGGGTCCCAGTGGATTTCCCCAAGCGTCGAAAAGATAAATATTCAAATAATATCCGTTGTTGGGAAATTTGAAGCTCAGGTTCAATTGGGGTTCTAACCCGTTAATAATCCAAATTCTGCGGTCGAGTTCAATAAACTTTTTACTTGGTGGCCGTGCACTGGCATAGGTTCCAAAGCTGGGACTGCTGGGTTGGTTTAAGCTCAAATGGCTCATCCAGTTTTGGCTGTTATTAGACGACAGTCCGAGGGCTTTTTTCTCTAAGGATCTTTGGGTGGTGACAGTTTGCGAGTGCATATCGCGATTAAATGGCGCTTTGTCTAATCTTCCATAAAGATGATGAACTATTTCAACGCTCCCGCCTTCGGATTTCAAATTGGGATAGGTACTAAGAGCCATGATTTGGTTGGGATTTACCGAATCGATTTGGCTGATGATATAGTGTGGATTTTGTGTAAAGACGAAAAATTCGCCCGGCATGAGCCATTTTCGGGGACTCGTAAAACAGGGTACAATTACTTGGAGCTGGTTGCTAAGGTCGTAAATTAAAATATCTAAGTCGTTTAAGGATATGGCATGCTTCCCGCTATTATACACTTCTATAAAATCGCTATTTTCTGTCGCCTCGAACCATATTTCGGTAATTTCAATGGGACTGTAACCAAGTGTGAAAAGGGGGCATTGGAGCGTTTTTAAGTTTTGATGGCGGTCGTAAAAGTGCAAGGCACAGGAGTCGGTAAACTTCAATCCATTAAATGTTAACAGTTGACCTGACGTGTAAAAAGTAGAATCTTTGATTTGGTCGTGAACGATATAAATCCATTGTTGCGGCTTTAGGGTTTCGGTTAATTCTATGTAAATGAATGGCTTGATAAACACGGATCCGGCCAATAGTGGTGTATTTCTAGGTCGAGACCGTTGGAGCATATGAGGAGGGGAGCCAGGAGTTCCCCCCTGATAGGCGTTGCTATACCATTCGCTGGCATTGCTGAAGGCACTTAAACTTTCGGGTGCCTCCAAAGAAACCCCACCGGAATAGTACACGGGATTTTGTTGTTCGTAATGGAGGGTTATGGAATCTAATAACCCCTGATTTGGGCTGTATAAAGTCAGGGTATTTTCAGCGGTTAAAAGGTTGAACGGAAAATTTATACAGGGAATGGAGTCGAAGTCGCGGCAGGTGGGACTTAAAATGATATAGTCGAGGGAGTCCCATACATACTCGGGAAATAGGAATTTATTGGAGTTGATGGTGATTTCAGTTCCCTTAAGATTAATGTCGGATTTGGAGGTTTTGTGAAGTTCAATATATTCGGTTTCGGGTAAGTTACCATAAGAGGGAACAGCGTCGTAATGCACCTCTGAAAACCGAAGATCGCCGTAGGTTGGATTTTTGGGATAGTCGATGGGAATCCAAAATTGCGTATCTAGATACTGATTCTTACGGCTCTTAATGTTTCTTAGGGAAATAAAAGCAGAATCATTTAAAGGTTGGTTAAATACCACTTCTAGCTGTTGGTAATCGTTGTGATAATTAATGGTGCTAGGTGCTTGTTCAAATATAGAAATGTCTGTTAAATCTGGAATTTCAATTGCTTGATTAAATTGTAATCGAATTTGTTCGGAGTTGATTATTTGGGCTTGAACCAATTGTGGGGGTTGGTAGGTTAATGGGAGGGTGCAAACCTTGAATTGCGAAATGCGGTGGGTTCCAATGGCAGTTTTGCCGTTCTGGAATATCCTCCAAAAAAGGCCACTTAGTTGGGTGGGATTTATTTTGATTTTATAGCAATACGGGGTGTCAGGAATCGTGGGGAAAAGCTTTAAGATTAGGTGTGAGGTGTTTTTGATGAGTTGAACTTGGTAGTGGTTTTTAGTTTGGTCGAAGATTTTTTCGGCACCCAAGAGGGTGTCTTTTGGCAGTTGAATAAATTGCATTTGATCTTTCGTATTGCCTATTTGAAAGTAGGCCTCACTGCCGTTGGTTAGGGTGTATCCAAAACAAAATCGATTGCTGGATGAGGTATTCAAATTAAGTTCAAGATTGAATTCCCATAAAATAGAATCGACGGGGGTTTTGAAGGGCACGCGTAATTCGTAGGAATGGGGATTTGTGTTGGTCGATTGGCTTTGTAAGGCGGCATTTTTGACGCCAAAAAGGGTTAAATCACCTTGGAAATAGGCAGGAATTTGCGCGTTTAAGGAATCGTTGTATATGCATTGGGATTGAAGGCTATTGGGTATGCCAATACCAATTAAAATGAGGAAGAAACAAATCCGTGGAAGCGGTAATTGAACGGCGGATGCCGAATTCCGAGCTGTAAAAAGACTAAGAGAGCGTCCGATTTTTCCATTTAATGGAAACGAAGAATTGTCCAATGGCCACAGAAGGAATGAAAATGGATTGGATAATGCTCGACACAACCATATGAATAAAGGAGGGGGCGTTTTCTGGTAATTTTGAAAAAAGCTTCCGAATGAAAAGAACTTCGCCGATGATTTTGAAAGACCAAATGCTGAGGGGAATGACATACAAGGAGTGTAACCCCATAAAAAGTGTCAGCCCCCATAAATAAAGCAAGAATAATACGAATAAAAGTTGCGATTTTTGCGTCTGTCCGAATTCCTGATAGTGTGATTTTTTTGCCCATCGGATCCGCTGTTGCCATAATTCGCCCCAGGTGCTTACATTTTGGGTGCTAACAGCGGTTTGGAGGTCGTTGGCATAAACAACTTGCTTGTGATTTTTCAGAAAGGATTGGATCAGGAATATATCGTCGCCGCCGGCTACGTGCCAATTGTCTTCATAGGGCTTGCAGCTCATAAATGCGGACCGATTGAACAGCATATTGGCGGCGTTACCCATGCTCGGTTCTTTGCGGTTGGCGTGATAGGTGCTGAGTGCCACGAGCGCATTGTTCTCGATTAGTTGATAAGAATTTACTAGGGAATTGGGTCCTTGGAATCGCATAAGCCCCAATGTTAAATCGCTGTTTTTTTGCTGATGAAGGCCGTATAAATGCTGAAGGGCTTTTGCATTAAGGGTGCAATCGGCATCGGTCGTATAAATGATTGGCGCAGTGGCATTGGCGATTGCCCATTGTAAACAGGCTTTCTTGCCTACACTATTAATAGGGGCCTGGTAAAGGTGGAAATTAACATGTGCGTATATCGGATGGTCCTGAATACGGGTGTTGGATTGGTCGGTACTGTGGTCATTGACCAAGAGAACAGTAATCGGTAGTGCGTTTAAAAGGCCAGCGCAGCCATCGAGAAAGGGGTTTAGAACGGACTCTTCGTTGCGAAAAACGCAAATAAGTGTAAGGGTATTATTTGGAATTATCGCAAGGGGAGTCGTATCGCTTGCATAAAATTGAACGATGCGATTCCATTGCCAAAGGTGTGTTAAAGTCCACAGACCTGCTAAAAACCAAAGGGCGGTATGCAGGGTATTCGGCATGAGATTTTATTTAGGACCGAAACGTATCTATAATTTTACGTTCGATGTTGGTGGTGGAATAGCCGGGCAAGAATTCGATGGTGCATACCGATCCACCGTGCTGGGTTACCCAATCGGCGCCTACAATTTCACTAATTTGATAGTCGCCTCCTTTAACAAGTACGTTGGGGGTGATGCATTCGATAAGTTCTTTCGGTGTGTCTTGGTCAAAAATCACAACCGCATCTACACACCTGAGAGCCGCCATAACGGCCGCGCGCGAGTCTTGACTTTGCAAAGGTCGTGCTGGTGATTTATTGAGTCGGTATACCGATTGATCGCTATTGATTCCCACGATAAAAAAATCAGCCAATTCGGCCGTTTTTTCTAGATAATGCACATGACCCGCATGTAAAATATCGAAAACCCCATTGGTAAAAACAATGGATTTCCCAGCGGCTTTAATGGGGCTGAGGTGTTCAAGAATTTCCTGCGAACTCCAGATATTAAGCGGTTTCGGCACGTTCATTTTTCTGTAATTCGTAAAATAGAAGTCCGTAGCAAATACCGCCTAAAACGATATGGAAAATATTGGAAAATGCGACGGTAAATATGCCAAAGGTAGCGGCATTGCCTTCGGTAAAACCAAAAACGAGGGTCAATCCGTAAGCAATGGAATACCAAACACCGGCGCCTCCTGGAACAGGGATAATAATTCCCAAAGAGGAAAATAGCAATATGGCGAGGGCGTTTCCAATGGTTAAATGTGCGGTTATTTCAAGGGCTTCTAGCTGCAAATACATGCTCATCCAGTAACAAAACCAAATAGCCAAAGAAAGTCCCCAAAACGTTCCTTTTTCTTTTACTTGAAAAACGCTGTTGATTCCCGAGAGTAATTTTTGAAGAATGCCGTTGGGATTTTTTTCTTTTTTGGGAAATAGTTTACGTGCGACAATAAAGCTAACGGCGGCCCCGGCTAAAATGAGCAACGCCATGGGACCGTGGGTGCGCAGGGGTAGCCAAATGGAGGTGTAGGCGAATTCGGAAATTACGTTATACTGAATAAGTAAGCATAGAAGGCCCATGAAAGCCATCGTAATTAGGTCTATGATACGTTCTGTAATAACCGTTCCAATAAGGGTTTCAACAGGTGCTTTTTCGCTTTTTGCGGTGAGGGCGCATCGAACTACTTCGCCGCCGCGTGAGGTGGCGGCATTGACTAAATAACCGGCCATAACGGAATAAAAGGCTCTCCGCACGTTAAGCGGATACCCCGTGGTAGCCCCAAGGATGCTCCACCGGTAGGCACGCAAAAAATGAGCGAGCAACATGATTAAAATTCCGATAAAAATAAGTCCATAATGGGCGCCTTGTATGGCTGTCCAAGTGGCTGTCCAATCGGTTTTATACCCTATATAGCCAAAAACCGATACGGCGAGTATTAGCATAACGATGCGGCTAAGGGTTTTTTTATTCATCAGATGATTTGATTTTTAGAATCTGGGAATATGTTTTTAGGTTCGAATTTGCGGGCTTCTTGAATTTCCAGACTCACGAATGTCATGATAATTAGGGCGTCGCCAACCTGGCCTTTTCGGGCGGCGGCTCCATTTAGGCCAATAACTCCGGTACCTCTTTCTCCCGCAATTATATAGGTTTCGAAACGCTCTCCATTGTTATTATTTACGATGAGTACCTTTTGATTGGGAAACATTCCGGCGGCATCGACCAAATTCATATCAACGGTAATACTTCCGGTATAGTTCAGTTCGGTTTGCGTAATGCGAACATTATGGATTTTAGCTTGAAGTACTTCTACGTACATATTAGGTGCAAAGTTACTTTGATTTTATGTAAAACGGGTAAAATCATGGCTCTTATGCCTATTTTCGCGTTAATGCAATTTACCTCGCAAATTGTGGAGCAAGCCGTGGAGGCCCTGTCTTCGTTTCCAGGCATAGGCAAGCGAACGGCATTGCGTTTGGTCATGTATTTAATGAATCGGCCTGAAATAGAAGTTACCCACCTAGCAGATGCGCTTATAAAGTTAAAAACAGAGTTGCATTTGTGCAAACGCTGCGGAACAGTAAGCGACCAAGAGTACTGCGATATATGTCGCGATCCACGCCGGGATGAAACTTTAATTTGTGTGGTGGAAGACTTTAGTGATCTCATGGCCATTGAAGCAACGGCCCAATTTAAAGGCACGTATCACGTTTTAGGCGGTCTTATTTCCCCCATGGAAGGAATAGGTCCGAGCGATTTAAACATCGAGGCCATTTTGCAACGGGTAAAAGAAGAGGGTCCTAAAGAGGTAATATTGGCGTTGAGCGCAACCGTTGAAGGCGATACTACTTTGTATTATGTGGCTAAAAAATTAAATGAATTTGATGTCGTGGTGAGCAATATTGCCCGTGGTATTTCCGTTGGAGGAGAGTTGGAGTATGTCGATGAAATAACCTTAGGCCGCAGCTTACTTCAACGCACCCAATACACCATTAACTGATGCACCAACTATCGATTGTTATTGTTAATTATAATGTAAAACATTTCCTGGAGCAGGTTTTGTATTCGGTGGAAGCGGCTTCACAGCAGTTAGATGTGGAAACATGGGTCGTTGATAACAACAGCGTAGACGGCAGTATGGAAATGGTTCATGCCAAGTTTTCATGGGTTAAAACCATTATTAATAAAGACAATGTTGGTTTTTCTAAAGCCAATAACCAAGCCATTCGATTGAGCGATAGTACGTATGTGCTGTTGTTGAATCCCGATACGGTTTTGCAAGAAGATACGTTGAGTAAATGCCTCGATTACATGGACACCCATGCCCATGTTGGCGGGTTAGGCGTGCGCATGATCGATGGTAAAGGGTGTTTTTTGCCGGAAAGCAAACGGGGTTTGCCTACTCCTAAAGCGGCGTTTTATAAAATGTCGGGCTTAGCCGCGCTATTCCCAAAATCTAAGGAATTCGGCCGTTATCATATGAAATATGCCTCTGAATTTCAAACCCATGAGGTTGATGTATTAGCGGGGGCCTTCATGATGTTGCGCAGTGCTATGCTTTCTGAAATTGGCTTATTGGATGAACAATTTTTTATGTACGGGGAAGATATTGATCTTTCCTACCGCATTACGTTAGCCGGGTATAAAAATGTGTATTTTTCAGATACTACGATTATCCATTACAAAGGCGAGAGTACTAAGAAAAAGTCGGTCAACTATGTAAAGGTATTTTATAATGCAATGGTTTTATTTGCGCGAAAGCATTATTCGGCCCAACGGGCCGGCCGCTTTGCCTTTTGGATTCATATTGCGATTTATCTCAGGGCTTCATTGGCCTTAGTTTGGCGTGCGGCAAGCACGATATGGATGCCTTTTTTAGATTTTTTGCTGATTTATTTGGGCTATTTCGGCATCGCGCGGTATTGGGAGGCCTTTCATAAATTTGTCCCTAATTTTTATCCGCCTGAATATTATTGGTTGCACATACCTATTTATGTGCTCATGGCCTTATTCGCCGTTTATATATCGGGAGGCTATGATAAACCTTTTCGAGCATACCGTGTTTTTCGCGGTACCCTTGCCGGTTCCTTGGTTTTATTTGCCGCTTATGCCTTTTTCCCTAAGGATCTGCAATTTTCAAGGGCTATTTTAGCTTTGGGAAGCGCATGGGCCATCGGTGGTACCCTTTTAATGCGCTGGTTTTATGAACGCCTGCATGTGGGACAAGTTGAAATGACTCGCCTGCAACAGAAACGCATTATTTTGGTCGCTGGAATCAAAGAAAGTAAGCGTATTGTTGATTTGTTGAATAAAAGCGAAGTATCGCATCAATTGTTGGGTTCTGTGAATCCTCAAGAATCCAAAGAAATCGCCTTTGTAGGTCATATTGGCCAACTCAGTGAGGTGGTAGAGATTTATGCAGCCAATACCATTATATTTAGTTCCAAAGACGTTTCGAATACCCGAATAATAGAGGTAATGTCGGCTTTTGCAGACCAAAACATTCAGTTAAAAATAGCCCCAAACAAAGGGGAATTTATCATTGGGTCTAGTAGCAAAAACGATCCCGGCGAATTATTTACCCTAGAAGTTCACTACGCATTGGCCGAGTCTTATTACAAGCGGCGCAAACGTATTTTTGACATATTGGTTGCTGTGGGTTTAATCGCTTTCATGCCTTTTGGGATGTTCTTTTTATTAAGTGAACGGTGGCGGATTTTGTATGCAAACATTTTCGCGGTTTTGATTGGTAGAAAAACCTGGGTAAGTTATCAAGGACTACACTCGGCTGCATTTTTGCCGAAGCTACGCCAAGGGGTGGTATGGGCTAGTGGTCCGTGGACTGAAACTACTTTCGAGGCCGATGTGAATCATGTGTATGCCAAAGAGTATGAGGTGGGTAAAGACTTACAACTGCTTATCAATTATATTCGGGGGAGGAAACAATGATTTCTAAGAACAATATCAATGCCTTTGAAGTCCGTAAATTTATCAAGATAATTTTATTGTTGTTAGCGGTATTAATTAGCATCCTAACGCTGTATTTATCGCAGCGTTTGGTGAATAAAATTGCCGTTGAAGAAACAAAAAAAATGGAAATTTGGGCCGATGCGGAGCGCATTTTATCGGATCCCGATGCTCAGGGCGATTTGGGTTTTGAGCTAAAGATAATCCAATCGAATGAAACAATTCCTGCGATACTCGTAAGTGAAACCGGTCGTATCATTCAGTATATAAATATCGGAAACGAGAAAAAAGCGCTTAGTGATGAACAATTGCAGGAAATCCTAAAAGGTTTTTCGGAAGAAAATACCGCGATACGCATTCCAATCGATGAACAAACTACCTACCGGGTATACTATGGAAAAAGCAGTGTGTTGAAGCAGTTGGAATACTATCCGTACATGGTTTTGGCAATAGTGGGCTTATTTGTACTCGTTAGCTATTCTGCCTTTTCGTATTCTACCCGTTCTGAACAAAATCAAGTTTGGGTGGGACTTGCCAAGGAAACGGCGCACCAATTGGGAACCCCAATTTCAAGTTTAATGGGTTGGGTTACGTGCATAGAAAACGATATAATTCCCGATAATGCCGCCGAAGAAATGAAAAAAGATGTTGATCGGTTAAAGATTATAACAGAACGATTTTCCAAAATCGGGTCGGAGCCTATTTTAAAAGTTTGTGACTTCAATCGGGTAGTTAGGGAGTCCTTAGAATATATGGAATCCAGAATTGGTAGGGGTGTTGCATTCGATTGGGATATTCCCCAAGAGCCCTTATCTGTAATGATGAACGTGAATTTATTTCAGTGGGTTATTGAGAATTTAGTAAAAAACAGTGTTGATGCCATGGATGGAAGCGGTGCGCTTCGTTGTATTGTAGAATCCAAAAACAACAAAGTATTTATGGATATTACGGATACAGGAAAAGGCATTTCAAGAAGCCAAGTAAAAGATATTTTTAAGCCAGGTTTTACTACGAAAAAGCGGGGCTGGGGCCTTGGTCTTTCTTTAGCGAAACGGATTGTTGAAGATTATCACGAAGGGCTTATTTTTGTAAAAGAGAGCACGCCGTTTAAGCGCACAACGATACGCGTTCAATTAAGTTTGGCTGCTGATTGGAAGGAGATCCAATGATATTAAGAATTCAAACATTATACCTGTTTTTAGTATTTGCTTTGGGATTCATGCTGTTTATGCAAAATCCGATTGTGAACGAAATTATGTACCGGGATGGGAAAGCAATTTTTATTGAGTTTTCACAGTTTTGGAGTGAAGCGAGGGTGTTCAAAGATTCTGCACAACCTGTTTGGTCAATCAATTATGGTCACTTGAGTATGTTAATGGTACTATCGTTGAGTTGTTTGGTGGCTATTTTTCTTCCGCGTGCACCCAAGATACAATTCTTATTGTGTTTGATATCGCTTTTTTTGACTATATGCTTAACAATCAGCTTGTTACTTCGGTTTCAAATTCGATTGACAGAAATTGGACACGGTTTAATTGATTCTGTAGAAACGCCGCATATGCTTTGGCTTGGATTGCTTTTGGCTTTCCAAATTTCGGTTTTGCGATTTTTATGGGCAGAAACAAAAAAGAATCGACTTTCGGATTTAGTCGATTAATCCTCTCCGTAATAATCTACAAAATTATTCTGGGTTTCCCACAGGGTTATTTTATGCAGTAAAGCTCCGTTTGGAAGGTGTGGTTGGATGCGTTCCCAAATGGCAACCACAACGTTTTCAATAGAGGGCATTATGCCCTCAAGCCATGGAACATCAAGGTTTAAATTTTGATGGTCTAGGGGATCTATAACCTCGCGTTCAATAATTTTTTTGAGATCTTTTAGGTCCATCACCAATCCTGTTTTAGGATTGGGCTGGCCCTTAACGCAAACAAATAGTTCAAAGTTATGACCATGAAAATGTGGATTGGCACATTTTCCAAATAAAGTCAAATTTTCAGCTTCGGTGAGATTGGCATTCCAAAGCTGGTGGGCCGCATTGAAGTGGGCTTTCCGTGTGATATACAGGGTTGGCATTTATAGCTCAAAGTTAAACGGACATGGGGGAATTTTCGCCGTACCATTGCGTGAGTTTTTCAACGGTTGTTTCGATTTCAGCAGCTGTGTTAAATTTCCCAAAGCTAAAGCGCACGGTTGTTCGATTGGAATTGGGACGAATATTTTGGATAACGTGGCTTCCACCAACGGATCCACTGGAACAAGCACTACCGCCGCTGGCTGAAATACCCGCGATGTCTAAATTGAATAGTAACATGGAACCCGCATCTGAGGGAGGGAACGAAACGCTCAGTACCGTATAGAGGCAGTTTCCTGTTGGATCGCCGTTGAATTCGATGCCTGGTATACGTTCAGACAGCAGTTGCATCATTTGATTTTTGAGTGCGTGAATCGTTTCTTTCTTTTCCTCGAGGTGCGCATAACTGATTTCTAGGGCTTTGGTCATGCCTACAATTCCGTATACGTTTTCAGTTCCACCGCGCAATTCACGTTCTTGAGACCCACCGGTGATTTCTGCCGGAATTCGAATCTTTTTGTTCACGTACAAGAAGCCGACTCCCTTGGGACCGTTAAATTTATGGGCAGCGGCACAGAGAAAGTCAACATGGTCGCGACTCAAATCAAAGGGGAAATGCCCCATAGTTTGTACGGTATCGCAATGGAAAATGCCGTTGTATTGATGAATTAAGGCCCCGATAGAGTCCAATTCGATCATGTTGCCGATTTCGTTATTGGCATGCATGAGGCTCACTAAGGGTTTTTTGCATTGTTTCAAAAGTTCCTCTAGGTGTTGTTCGTCGATATGACCGTTGCTATGAACGCGCACCCAATGGAGGGGAATGCCTTTTTGGGCTGAAATTTCTTCAACGGTATGGGTTACGGCATGGTGTTCAATGGGGGAAGAAATGATGGCATCGATTTCTAAATTTAATGCGGCACCGCGTAAGGCGAGGTTATCGGCTTCGGTTCCACCCGAGGTGAAAAATATTTCTGATGCTTTGCAGTGGAGCCATTTGGCAATTTGGCTGCGGCATTCTTCTATTATGTTTTTCGCTTTACGTCCGTGGCCGTGGGTGGAGCTTGGATTTCCATAATGGTCTTTCATTATCAAAACCATGGCTTCGATTACGCTCGGATCGAGAGGGGTGGTTGCGGCATTGTCGAGGTAGATTCGATTCTCGTTCATTTTATAGTTGGTTATTATGGTGCAGATAACTCATGAATTTATAGCACAACTTGGCCATAGTAAATTCGGTAAGGGTATCGTGCTCTCTGGGGGCAATTTCGACAATATCGAATCCAATTACGTTCTTTTGTTTGGCTATGGTTCTTAAAAGGTCTAAACCTTGAAACCAAGTTAATCCACCGGGCTCTGCGGTGCCTACGGCTGGGGCAACGGAAGGGTCGAAACCATCGGCGTCGATCGTTACATATACATTTTCACCTAAAGCAGCTATGCATTCTTGAATCCAATTTGGATTTTGGTGAATTTGGTGGGCGTACCAAGTTTGGATACTTGGGGCCGATTTTCGCAATTCCGCTTCTTCACGGCATTGGGCTCTTATACCAACCTGCACCATCGGGATGCCCATATCGTGAACACGTGCCATTACCGAAGCATGCGAATACGGGTTGTCTTGATAGGCGGCGCGCAAATCGGAGTGTGCATCGATTTGCAAGACACACATATCGGGGTATTTTTCTTTAAATGCGGATACAATTCCTCCGGTTACGGTATGTTCTGCACCCAAAGAGATTACAAATTTATTTTGGTTTAATAGCTCGCGCGTTTGATTGCTGATACACGCCATAGCTTCCGCATTAACAGCGCCTTTAAAGTCGAGTTCCTCAAGGGTGGCAACGCCCGTTTTAAGGTAGCACTCGGTGTCTGTTTCTTCGTCGTAAAACTCCACGTAATGGGAGGCTTCTATGATGGCTTTAGGACCTTTGAAAGATCCTTCGTGGTAACTGGAGGTATGCTCGTAAGGCAGCAGCTGAATGGCTACTTTAGAGTTTTCAATTTGGGTCAGTTCGGCTTCAGGTGGGGCCAAAAAGGCGCGATCGGCAGACAATGTTTTAATCATAGTCTACGATTATTTTACCCGTTCCATGTACGTGCCGGTGCGCGTATCGATTTTGATTTTCTCGCCGATATCTACGAACAAGGGCACCATAACTTGAGCGCCTGTTTCAAGGGTAGCGGGTTTAAGGGTGTTGGTGGCGGTATCTCCTTTAACACCAGGTTCGGTGTAGGTAACTTCTAATACTACGCTCTGTGGGGCATCTGCAGACACGGCGGTTTCGCCTTCAAACGCAATCGTTACCGTGTCGCCTTCTTTCATGAACTTGGCGCCTTCGCCAAATAAGTGTTTAGAAATTGGAATTTGATCATAATTTTCATTATTCATACAAACGAAGGCGTCGCCTTCTTCGTACAAGTATTGTAAATCGTGGGTTTCAACGCGTAAAATTTCTACGGTTTCCCCGCTACGGAATCTATTTTCTGCTGATTTTCCGTCTCTTACACGGCGCATTTTTGCTTGATAAAAAGCACGTAAATTACCGGGGGTACGGTGTTGCCAATCTGTTATCTGACATAATTCCCCGTTATAACGGATAAAAACGCCCACGGATACATCTGCTGTTGTTGCCATAATTAAAGCAAAATTACTAAAAAGCGGTGAAAGTCGACTTTTTCTATTTACGCATCGTTTTTTCCATCTCTTTTTTGGGGGAAGCAATCAAGTGTCCGAATAAGATATTATGCTTTGGCTTTAGTCGTTTTTATAGGAAAGTTCAACCCCGTATCGCCGTATGGTTCGATTAATGAGTTGTTGGCGGCGGCGAGAAATTCGGTGATTGATTCCGCAGGTGCGGGGGCAGGGTAACATAGAGGCAATATTGATGCATTGTTGATAGCTAAGCTGTTGGGCTTGAGTATCGTAATAGTAACGCGCTGCCTCGGAAATGCCAAAGGCGCCTCGGCCCATTTCCACTACATTTATATACACTTCCAAAATGCGGGCTTTGTTCCAAAGTAATTCCATCCAGAAGGTCATGTATGTTTCTAATCCTTTACGGAGCCAACTCCGGCCTTCCCAAAGAAAAATGTTTTTCGCTGTTTGTTGGCTGATGGTGCTGGCGCCTCTTTTGGTTTTTCCTCTTTTATTATGCTCGAGGGCTTTTTCAATGGCTTCAAAATCAAATCCGCTGTGTTGAAAGAAGCGTTGGTCTTCGGCCGCTATAACTGCTTTTTCAAAGATATCGGGTATTTCGTTTAGGGATAACCA